>JAGHTM010000121.1 GCA_018065345.1 Candidatus Enterousia merdequi
TTTACTTTTTTTATTTCTGTCGTTTTTTCTGTCATTTTTATCCCCTTTTCTCTTGATAATTATATCATAAATTGCTATGTTAAGGTAGAAAAAAAGAAAGGATTTTAAATGTCTGTAAATAATGAATATACTGGTGACTCAATTAAAGTTTTAAAAGGTCTTGAAGCAGTTAAAAAAAGACCTGGAATGTATATTGGTGACGTCGGTGAAGGCGGTGACGGTTTGCACCATATGATTTATGAAGTTGTTAATAATTCTATCGACGAAGCAATGGCTGGATATGCTGATACAGTATATGTTTCATTAAATGCTGATGGCTCAACAACTATACGTGATAATGGTCGTGGTATGCCATTTGATATAAACCATGATACTGGACGCAGTGCGCTTGAATTGATTATGTGCGAATTGCATGCTGGTGGTAAATTTGATAACGAAGGAAACGGTGCATATAAAGTTTCTGGTGGTTTGCACGGTGTGGGTGTTTCTGTGGTAAACGCGTTATCTACTTGGTTAGAAGTTCGTGTTTGGCGTGGTGATAAAGAAGCGCGTATGTCTTTCAAAGATGGTGTTCCAACAAGTGATTTGATTGTTGTTAAAAATGAAACAACACATGAACATGGAACAGAAGTAACTTTCTTGCCATCACCTGATACATTTACAGGAACAAAATTTGATTTTGATACATTGGAAGTTTGGTTGCGTGAACAATCTTATTTGAATGCTAATGTTCGTATAATTTTGGAAGATTTGCGTGGTTCTGAAAAAGTTGAACGTAGTTTCCATTCTGCGGATGGTTTGAAAGGTTTTGCGACTTATCTTGATAAATCAAAAGAATTGTTAAATGCAGAACCAATTCAAATGATTAAAACAATAGATGATTCTTATATTGAAATTGTTTTGCAATGGACAACTGCATACACTGAAACGTCTTTGTGTTTTACTAATAATATTCCAAATCGTGATGGTGGAACACACTTGGCTGGATTCCGTGCTGGTTTAACTCGTGCATTAAACAAATACATCGCAGAACAAAATATGAAAAAAGACATCAATTTGTCTGGTGAAGATTTCCGCGAAGGTTTAACAAGTATTGTAAGTGTTAAAATCCCAGATCCTAAATTTGGTTCTCAAACAAAAGATAAATTAGTTTCAAGTGAAGTTCGTCCTTTGGTTGAAAATACTGTGAACGATTTATTGTATGAATACTTGGAAGAAAACCCAGTTATCGCAAAAATGATAATTGATAAGATTTTAGAAGCGGCAACTGCTCGTGAAGCAGCAAGAAAAGCACGTGAATTATCCCGTAAAAAAACTGGGCCAGAACTTGGAAGTTTGCCTGGAAAACTTGCGAACTGTTCTGAAAAAGATCCAAGTAAGTGTGAATTGTTTATTGTTGAGGGTGATTCTGCTGGTGGTACTGCTAAACAAGGGCGCGACCGTAAAACACAAGCAATTTTACCATTGCGTGGAAAAATATTGAATGTTGAACGTGTGCGTTTTGATAAAATGTTAGGTTCTGATACTATCGGTGCTTTGATTACTACATTGGGTGCTGGTATTGGTAAAGACGATTTTGATATTGAAAAATTCCGTTATCACAAAGTTATTATCATGACCGATGCGGATGTCGATGGTCAACATATTCAAACATTGTTGATGACGTTCTTTTATCGTCATATGCCAGAAGCAATTGAACGTGGTTATATCTATGTTGCAAAACCACCACTATATGGTGTCACACGTGGAAAACAACAAATTTATATCCAAAACGAACGTGAAATGGACGACTATTTATTAGACCAACTTGCAACCGATGGTATGATTGAAACAAGCGAAGGACAACAACTTGCTGGTGCTGATTTGAAACGTTTATTAGAATTGGTTGATGATATGAAATCTAATTTACAATCGTTAAATCATATAATGCCTTTGCGCTTTATTGAAGCATTGGCTTTGAATAAAGTGTTTGAAAATGAAGTGGCAGAAAATTTTGCAGCAGCAGAAAATATGCTGGATAACGAAGAATTAGAATTTGAACGTGGTTGGAAAATCACAAGTGATGTTGATGGTATTAAAATTACAAGAACTTTGCGCAGTGTCACAGAAACGCATGTTTTAACACGTGAAAAAATCAATTCTCCTGAAATTCGTGCATGGCAAAGAATGTCTGGTCGCGATGAATTGATAGAAACATTTTCTAAACCAACAACTTTGCGTGTAAAATCTAAATCTCAAAAGATTTGGGGTGCATTTGCATTGTTAAATACTGCTTTCGAATATGCTAAAAATGGTTTGAAGATTCAACGCTATAAAGGTCTTGGTGAAATGAACGCAGAACAGTTATGGGAAACAACAATGGATCCAAATCATCGTTCGTTGTTCCAAGTCAAAATCACAGACGCTTCACAAGCAGACGAAGTTATTTCAATGCTGATGGGCGATGTTGTTGAACCAAGACGAGATTTCATTGTTGAAAATGCTTTGAATGCGAACTTGGATGTATAACGGAGGTGTATAATGGAACATTTTATACAAGCAAAATCGATTGTTGGTAAAAAATCAGTGGATATGTCAAAATATACTGAATATATGCAAAATGCGTGGCAAGATTCTAGAAAAAGAGCTTTTGAAGCATGGCAAGCAACAAAAGGTTTGATTTTGCGATGAAAGAGTTTCTGAAATAATGTCTTTTTGATCTGGATTCTAAATTGCGCAAAATCGGATGTATAGTTTAACAAAGGTGGGAGATGGCTGATTATAAAATAAACGAATTTGGCGAAATAGTCTTTAACAATGGTATAAAAAAACAAACATCTGATCCGTTGTGGGAGGAATATGCGCAATTAGAATACGAAGTTTTGAATAATCACCATAACCCAACCAAAGATCCAGTTAAAATAGCAAGATATAACGAATTAAAAAAACATTTTGATATTAAAAAATCAGAAGATGCTTTGAATAAAGCAAAAGAAAGAATTAAACAACGTATAATTGCTGCGGATAAATCAAAAGATAATTCTGTTGTTTATACGGCTATGTCAACTTTCAAGAAAACAAATGAATAAATTATTTTCAAAATCTTGGTTTGAAAATCTTGATAACAAACTTCGTGAAATGGGGTTGGATAGTGATGATAAATCTTTTGATGAAATCAAAGAAAATCTGTTGCATCCAAAAAAGTTATCTCCGGTTGAATTTGCTGATACGGTAAGTTATGTTATTTTGGCAAGTGGTTTTTCACAAAAAACTGCAAAAAGAATTCATAAAATTATAATGGATAAAATGCCGGCAAATTCCGGCGATTTGCTACAAGTTTTTAATAACAAAAACAAGATAAATGCTATTTGCAAAGTTTGGGATAATAAACAAGATTTTTGCGATGGTTTTTATAAATGTGATTGTTTAGAAAGTAAATTAAATTATTTACAAAAATTGCCACATATTGGAAAGATAACTGTAAACCATCTTGCACGAAATTTGGGTGAAAACATTGTTAAATATGATATTTGGATACAAAGGTTAGGGGTGCTATACAGCAAAAATCCAGCGTTATCACAAAAAATAGATAATGGAAAATTGGATAAAGAAATAAAAAAATATTGTGATGAAATGTTTGAACACTTACATCAAGAAACCAATCTTCCAATTGGTTATTTGGATGTTGTGTTATGGAAAGCATGTCAAAATCATTTAATAGAAGGTTTATAAAATGGATGTAAAAATAGAACAATCTTGGAAAGATATTTTAAGTAATGAATTTGAAAAAGATTATTTCAAAAAACTAACTGATTTTGTTCGTAATGAATATTTGTCTGGCAAAACTATTTATCCAGAACCTAAAAATATTTTTAATGCATTTAATTTATGTCCGTTTGATAAAGTCAAAGTTGTTATTATTGGTCAAGATCCTTATCATGAACCAAATCAAGCACATGGACTTTGTTTTTCTGTAGAAAACGGTATTGATTTGCCGCCATCACTAATAAATATTTATAAAGAAATAGAATCTGATATTGGACACAAAAGTATTACAAATGGTGATTTAACTTCTTGGGCAGAGCAGGGTGTGTTATTATTAAATTCAACGCTTACTGTTCAAGCACATATTGCTGCATCACATAGTGGTAAAGGTTGGGAAACTTTTACAGATTCTGTAATACGTGCTGTTGCTGAAAATAAAAAACATATTGTTTATATGCTTTGGGGTTCTTTTGCACAAAAGAAAGCAGAATTTGTTGATAAAAATGAAAACCTTGTATTGACCAGTGCGCATCCATCGCCGTTATCTGCATATCGTGGTTTTTTTGGAAATCATCATTTTTCACGTGCTAATGAATATTTGATAAAAAATGGAAATTTGCCTGTGAATTGGTAATTTAATAATTGTATGTAACACCAAGTCCATAAAAAGCATAAGAATTATTTTCATCTGCTGTATTAGCATTTGAAAAATGTTGAATAAACAATTCTGCTGCCCAACGTCTGTCGAAATTATAGCCAAATGTCGCTTTGAATTGGAAAAGTAATTTAGAACCAATTCGATCATTTTGTTTTGCTTGTAATCCAGCGCCCGCACCAAGTCCAGCATATAATCTTTTATATCTGAACAAAGCGATATCTTCTGTTACATATATCATTGGAATAGAGTAATCTTGCCATTCCCAACCATTTTTTTCATGAAAACCAACAGTTTCTGAAATATTTATAGAACGTCTTGCAGGAACCCTGAAAAAAGTTGTTGGTTGAGAATATTGAAATGTTCCGATATAAAAAGGAACAGGTTTAACCGGTGGTGGTAAAATCCATCCTGTATCAAATCCTTGACCAATACCAAAAGCAATTTGCTGTTGATAAGTTCCCATAAATGGATTTTTTTCAGGTAATATACAAGAATCGGCCATAGACATTAAAGGCGTTATAAAAAATAATAAACTGAACCATATTTTTTTCATAATGTGTATTATATCATAAAATGTTTCAAAAACAAATAGGAATACGTTTTATATTGATTTTATATGTGATTTATGATATAATGTTTTCATGAAGACGGACGAATAATCGTTCGTTTTTTTATTGCCTGTGATTTTTATCACGGGCTTTTTTTGTTATAACAAAAGGAGTAAAAATGCAAACAGTGTCTTATATGGGGGATGGTTCTACAACAGAATTTGTATTCAATTTTCCATATTTTGAAAACAGTAATATAATCGTCACTAAAAATAACTCACCTGCAACAGATTATTCTATTGTTGGTAATCCGGCAGGTTTAGATGCAGATATTCCATATATTGGTGGAAAAGTTGTGTTTGAAACAGCGCCATCTTTAACTGACAGTATTATAATTGCACGTCAATTACCTTTGACTCGTTCGGTAGATTATCAACCAACATCTAAACTCGAGCCAACAGTTTTGAATCAAGATATGAATTATACAATTGAATTATTGAAAGATTTAAAAGACGAATTAGAAATATTGCGCGTACAATATCACGATATTGCTGATAAAGAATCAGCTCAGATTTTATTAGCCAAAATTGAAGCAGTAACAAATCAAATAAGAAATTTTGAACAAGAAATCGAACAAGGACACATAATGTCCAAAGATGATTTTTATTCATATACAACAAATTGCATTACAGAAATACC
>JAGHTM010000137.1 GCA_018065345.1 Candidatus Enterousia merdequi
AAAAAAGACCACCCAATTGGGCAGTCTTTTTTAGTCTAACCAAAACTCTATAAATTAAATTAGAACAATTTGAATTTATAGTTTGCACCAGCTCTGACAGAGAATTGTGTCTTGTCGCCTTGTGCAATACCTGCACCAGCGTTTACTGACCAACTGTCACACAATCCCAAAGCGGCGCCAACAGCGACTGCAGATTGGCCATTATAGTAACCATAACCACCACCAACAGACATTTCGCCTTTCTTTACATTGGAAACTTCAACAGCAGACAAAGCTGTAGCAGCTGCTACACCACCGGAAACATTCTTTTCCAATGTATCAACTTTTTTGTCTGTGTAAGCATTTGCAGTTTGCAATGTTGCAGCGTCAGCAGCTTCAAATTTGCTACGGATAAGATCTTCTGCTGCACGTGCTGTTGCAACTTCCTGTTCAATTTTGTCATTCAATGTTTTATCTTCAGCTATACGAGCATCTGCTTCAGCATCGATATTAGCTTGCAATGTTGTATCTGCTTCAGAACGAGCTGCTGCTTCAGCATCGATATTAGCTTGCAATGTTGTATCTGCATTAGCACGAGTGCTTGCTTCAGCATCGATATTAGCTTGCAATGTTTCATCTTCAGCTTTACGTTCGTTGATTTCAGCAGTGAACAAAGCAGCTACTTGTTTTTGGCCTTCATCCATTCTTGTTTTCAAAGCATCGTCTCTATCTTTAGATTCTGTTTCGATTCTTTGTTCTTCTGTTTGACGTGCATTAGATTCAGCCATTGCTAATTTAAGGATATTAATATCAGCTTCAGAACGAGCTGCTGTTTCAGTTGCGATAGCACCTTTGTTTTCCTTAACAGCACCTAAGAAATCTTCTGCATTAAAACCAGCTTCTGCCAATTCTGTTTTAGCATCGGTTGTTTTTGTATCATAACCCAATTCTTGGCTTATCCATTTTTCTTTTGCTTCGTATATAGGAGTTAAATCAGCAAGGATACGAGAATCAACAGCAGAAGCCAAAGAATTATTATATGCTTCATCTGCTTTGTACCATTCGTCTAAACTGCCAATAGCATCAGTATCAGCTGTCATAGCATCTTGAGCATTTTTTTGTGCCAAAACATTCTTACCATATTGAGCATTAACACTATTAATTGTTTCTGCTATTCCTTTCAAATCATCATTATAAGCTTTTGCTAATATTTCAAATTGCGCTTTTTGTTCACTAGAATATCCTCCAGAAACTTCAGTACCATCTGCAACCAAGACTACACCATATTTTTTGTCAGGACTTTCTTTAAGGCTGTATGTTACGCCGGACGCAGGTGTAACACTGTAATCAGATGCATGTATGTAATCTGAAGGTTTTTGAGTGCTAGAATCAGGTGTCTCTGTAGAAGTTACTTTAACTGTTGTGTTTCCCGACTTTCTATATGTTGAATTTGCATTAAAATCAGCTGAAGCACTTATATCTGCTGTATTCAAATCAGCATTATCAGTCCCACCGTTGATAGAAAATTTATAATCTCCTTTGTCCAAAACTGTATCCTTGTTTAATGCTTTTTCTGTATATGAAGAAGATGTCGCATAATTAGATACAGTATAATCTTTCAAAAAAGCATATTCTTCTTGATAATGTTGACGTAAACCTTCACCTTTTATACTCTCAGCTAAACCTGACATGCTATCAGATAAACCTGACAACGTAGTATAAAAACCTTCTTGTATTCTTGCTGTGTCTTCAATAATACTTGAAATAACTCCGACGTTAGAATTTTCTCCATAAATAGGATCACCATTACCATCTATTGGAGTAGCTAAATAGTTCACAACTCCATTAATGTCTCCACCAGAGTTTTTAACAGCATCTTTCAATCCTGCTATTACCCCCCAAGAATTATCTATATTTTCTATGGATTGTTTTGCATCATTTAAATCAAGATGACCTTGTGTACCCCAAGTGTCTGCACTTGCTGCACCAGCAGTTGCGATAGCAATAACGCCAGCAAAGAATGCATGTTTCAATACAGCACGATATTGAGCAGTCAATTCTTTGATAGCTGTTTTTGTTTGTCTTATCATTTTGTTTTCCTTTGTTTTAATTAATTAAAAAAAGTTTAAAAAGTGAATACTTCATAAACTCACTAATGCAACTATAAAACAAACCAACCTTTTTATCAACTGTTTTTTTACATAATTTGTAATTTTTTTTGTATTTCATAAAAAAACCATATTTCTGGGCATTTCAGAACAGATTTTACAATCTAGGCATATAAAAGGACTTCCACTCCAACAGCCATAAAACAAAGGTTGGTTTGTTTTATAGCTATCGGCATAGGTTTATTTAGAAATTTACTGTTTTAATTGATTAAAAAGAGATAAAAACTATAAACTCAAATTGTTCTAATTTGTTTTGAACAAGAAACCGCCCAAACGGGCGGTTTTTTTTATTTAATTTTTTTATTATCTTGTTTTGGTATAAATATCTTTCAAACCTTTTGCTATTCTATCTTTATCCGAAGTTAAAACTTTATCTGATGGAATACGCCAATTCACCCCTATTTCAGGGTCATCATAACGAATTCCAAATTCTGATTCTTTGCAATATAAATTATCAACTTTGTATGCAAAAACCGCTTTCTTGCTTAACACAGAAAACCCATGTAAAAAATGTCTTGGTATAAATAATTGACGTTGATTAGATGCTGACAATTCTACCGCTACATATTGTCCAAATGTTGGCGAATCTTGACGTATATCCACAGCAACATCTAAAACTTTGCCTTGTAAAACACGAACCAATTTTGCTTGGCTATGTTCACCCAATTGACAATGCAAACCACGAATTACACCATAACTTGATTTTGATTGGTTATCTTGGATAAAACGATTTGTAATGCCATTTTTTATAAATTCTGCTTCGTTATAACTTTCAAAAAAATATCCACGAGAATCTTTGAATATTTTTGGTTCTATGATATAAACTCCGTCTATTTTTGTTTTGATAAAATTAAAACTCATAATCAACCCCTTAAATTTGTTGCTTATGTTATGTTTTAGAACAAAACAGCCGACAAAATCAACTATTTTTATTCTAACTAAAATTATGTGCTTGTTTATTTTTATAAAAAACACTAGAATATAAAATTATGAGGAAAGTTTTAATTATTTTATCTGTATTCTTATTCAATTATGCTGATGTAATGGCTGCTACTAAATTTGCGCCAAAAAAATTTAATACTATTACATCTCATAATGACGTGTATCCTTATCTTTTGAATAACACAAAAACTAATGTGAATAAAAATACTACAACAAACAGTACTGGCAATGCTGTATCCAGCGCACCAATCGGCAAAAGAAATGTTGTTAAAAGAAAAAGTAATGCACGTGCCGCTACTACCGCTAATACTATCGCTGTGCAGAAAAACACAAATACAAGTTCAACGAATCGCCGTGTTGTCGCACGTTCTAATTCATCTACCGCTCGGGCGGCAAGCAATGTGCAACCTGCACGTATAAATCAAAATCGCAATAATCAAAATGTAATCGCGCGTCAAAAAACACCTGTGCGCACACGTTCTGCTAAAAATGTTCGTACTGCAAATACGATAACAACCGCATCAAGCACTGAACGCGTTTCTTCTCAACGTTGTATGGCTGATTATAAAGAATGTATGGAAATGTATTGCCAACGTGAAGATACGGCATATAACCGCTGTTATTGCAGTGCTAAATTGGCTCAAATCGATTCTAAATATCAAAATAAAATAGATTCTTTGGTTCAAGAAATTGTAAAATTACAATATGGCTCTTCTGCGACAAGTGATGAAATCAAAGAATATTGGGATTCAACTGTTGGTTCTTATACAGGAACTAACCCTTGGGTAAACATTGATAATGCGTTAAATATTGAATGGGCTGATACTCAAAGCCGTGTTCGTGGGCAAAATGCTTTTAATACTGGCCACGAATATTGTATTCAACATTTGCGTGCATGCTATTATATGGCATCAAATTTGCGTGATGCTTATAAATCTGAAATTGCACGCGATTGCGAAACGTATGAAAAAAGTCTCCAAAAAATACAAGAAGCCGCTGAAAGCGTTATAGGTACTTACAATGATTAAATTTTTAGGCATAGAATACAGCCGTGGTGCTACGGCTAAAGTTATAAACGGTGGGCCTGCTTTGGCTCCACGCGCAGTTCAAAAAATATTTCCAAACAATGATTGGACTATTTTGTCACAACAACCAATAAGCGATGAAGAATGTATGGCTGATAGATTTGGCGATGCTTATAATATGCACAAACAAATCTATCCTAACACTCCTCACGAAAAACATATATTTATCGGTGGTGACCATAGTGTAAATTTCTCACACTTTGCCGCTATTTCTGATATGTATCCAGACGAAGATGTTTGTTTGGTATATTTTGATGCGCACCTTGATATTCATTCTCCAGAATCTTCTGTCCGTGAAGCATCTGGCGCTCCACATGGAACAAATGTTCGTCATTTACTGGGCGAAGGCGATGAACGTTGGTTATCTTTGTGCAAAAAGAAACCATCATTAAAACACGAAAATCTGTTTTATTTCGGCTCTCGTTCTTATGAACCTTCGGAAATAAAATATGTCCAAGACAACAATATTTTCTATCGCACACCAGAACAATTACAAACTGAATCCGATTGGAAAAAAGCATTTGCAGAAGTTCGCAAATCTATTGGCAATAAAAAATTTGTTGTATCTTTCGATTTTGACGGAATTGATGCTCAATATTTCAAAGATGTCTGGGTTCCAGAAAACAAAGGTTTATCTTTAGATTTTGCTCGTGCTTTTGTTAAAGAATTCAGCGATGCTTTGAATTTTGAATTTGTTGAATGGGCTGTTTCTGGCGATGAACAATCTGCAAAAGTTGCAGAAGAATTGATTGGTATGATTGTTAAAACTTTCAATTAACGTTTGTATGATTCTTCACATTTTAAGTTATGTTCATATATATTACGGACTAAATCATTACTGATATTTTGCCAGTCTGATTTACGTCCGTATATTATATCACAATCACAAAGCGCCCTATTCTGCGATTGTGTATTTATTGAGCAAGATGATACGAATATCATCAACACCAGTTTTATAAGAAGTTTCATGAACCATCCTTTGGGTTTGTTGTATTTTTTCTATGTTTTGTAAATTATTTTGTAAATTTCGAGATTCGCATTTTGCTTTTTCAACTTTCGTTCCATAAAAATAAGCGCCCATTATCAAGGCGCATATAGATAGCAATAAATATATTCTCATTATAAAAAACCTTGGTTATTAAAAACCCACCAAATTGGTGGGCTTTGTATTACTGATTCATTGAATTAAAGAAATCTTCATTCGTTTTTGTCAATCGTAATTTATCCAGCAAGAATTCCATTGCTTCCAATGTTCCCATAGGATTTATTATACGACGCAAAACATACATTTTTGACAATGTATCTTTTGATACCAACAAATCTTCTTTGCGTGTGCCAGATTTAGTTATATCAATAGCAGGATAAACACGTTTATCAGATAATTTTCTGTCTAAAATAATTTCGCTGTTACCTGTTCCTTTGAATTCTTCAAAAACAACTTCGTCCATTTTAGAACCTGTATCTATCAAAGCAGTTGCGATAATAGTCAAAGAACCACCACCTTCGATATTACGTGCAGCACCAAAGAAACGCTTTGGGCGTTGTAAAGCATAAGCATCAACACCACCTGTTAATACTTTACCACTTGATGGAACAACAGTATTATATGCACGACCTAATCTTGTTATAGAATCTAATAAAATAACAACATCTTGACCTGCTTCGACTAAACGTTTTGCTTTTTCAATAACCATTTCTGCTACTTGGATATGACGTGTTGCAGGTTCATCAAATGTAGAAGAAATAACTTCACCACGAACACTGCGTTGCATATCAGTAACTTCTTCTGGACGCTCATCAATCAACAAAACTATCAGTTTAACTTCTGGATAATTTGTCGCAATAGAATGTGCAATATTCTGCAACATAACTGTTTTACCAGTTCTTGGAGGAGCAACTATCAAAGAACGTTGACCTTTACCAGTTGGAGAAATCAAATCAATTACACGTGCAGATAAATTACGCCCTTTGTCCGTATCATTTTCAACTTCCATTTTTAATTTTTCATCTGGATAAAGTGGTGTCATATCGTCAAAAGATACACGATGGCGCAACTTTTCAGGATCTTCACCATTTACACGTTCAATTGTTTCCAAAGCAAAATAACGTTCAGATTCATTTTGAGGTGCTTGGATTTGACCTTCTACATAATCACCAGTTTTAAGACCGTATTTCTTTATTAAATTTGGAGATACATATAAATCATCTGGTCCTGCTAAATAATTACTTTCTGGAGCACGCAAAAATCCAAAACCATCTGTCATACGCTCTAAGACACCATCACCAATCAAAGTGATAGATTTATCAGCAGCATAAACACGCATAACAGCAAAACGTAATTGTTGAACATTTAATTGTGCAGGATTTTCAATCCCCATATCTTCAGCCATCTTCAACAATTGTTGAGGCGACTTTGTTTTTAATTCATTTACATGCATAAAAAAACCTTTTTGTGAAAATGCAACCAGAGAATTCCAGTGCTTTGTGATACGTTATACTATAACAAAAAAACAACAAAAAGTCAAGCGTCTAAACGAATGTGACCCGAATCGGGTCACATAAATCTTTTGAAAAAAGCGACTTATTTCTCAGAACCGAAATTTGGCCCTAAACGTTTTGCTAATTCAGTTTGTATCAGAGAACGTTTTGCAGTTTCTTCCGCCTTTTTCTTACCTTTCTTAAAAGATTCCGTATTAGCCATTTTACAACCTTTTACGTTTTATCTCTCTGCTGATTTAGAGAGATATTATACCAAATATATTTTTTTGTCAAGTATATTTGTCAATGTTTTTATTTTTTTATTCACAATCCTCACAAACAGACTCTTCGCCATATTCTTCTACAACAATTGGTGCTGGTTTTGGTTGTTCTGTATAATGAACTTCTTTGACAACACGAACACGACGATTATCTGCATTAGGTGTATTATTTGGGGTTTTTACCTTTAAATCTTCTTCCCCAGCAGATACAGCGATAATTTGTGATGAAGGAATGCCATATTCAATCAACATTTTTTGTACTGCTTCTGCACGACGGCCACCCAAAGCATAATTATAAGAATTAGACCCAGCAGTATCAGTATGTCCAACAACAGAAACTTTTACATTTTTGTTTGCTTGTGTTGTTTCTGCTAGTTTTCTGATTAAATCTTCATATTCTGGTTTAATAGAAGATTTATCAAAATCAAATCTGACTTCAAAAATTTCTTCCATTACATGTTGTTTTGGTTCCAGTGGAATTTGTTGAACTTTGATTACTGTTTTTTCACCAGTTGCCATTTCATCTAATCTGGCATTTATCGCAGCCAACTCCGCACGCATTGCTGTCATTGCTTGAATAAATTCATCACGCGATACATAATCTGCACAATTTCCATCAGGACAATTTCCTGTCACAGTATCATCACCACCATAAATGTTCTGATTAAACACCATTGGTTGTTGAGATACAGGAACTGGTTGAATCAAATTTGATGGGATATTTACATTATTAACAATAACAACACCTTCACGAGAACGAGAAGCACCAACCATTGCACTCAAACGACGCGTTTCTGGATAATACTTTTCTTCTTGTGGTTGTTTTGGTGTTAAATTTTCAGATTTAACATGTGTAGGAGATAAAACTTTACCGTTATCACAATCTTTCAACGTTTGTAAAGTTGCGATAAAACGTTTTTTACATTCTTGCGATGTTGCATATTGACCACTTGCCCCAGCAGAAATCCAACAATCAAATTTTGCTTGTGCTTCTGCAACAAGTTGTGGTTGTGTTTCAGCTGCATCATTTTGTAATTCTGATATTAAATCATTATAAGCGGTATAAATTTCAAATCTTTCTGTTTCATCATCTATAGTCCAAGAATCCAAACTTTCTGGCAAAGGTGCTTCGCCTGAAAAGGCACTAACTGCTTTTTGCGCGAACAATTCAGCAATATCTGGATACCCACTAGTATAAGCATTATAAACAGAATATGAACGATAATTCATAGCCAATTGATTCAAGAAAGAATCTTGATGAGGCGCATCTTCAACACTTAAACTTTCAATATAATCTACAGTTGGAGTGTTATAAGTGACATTATCAACATTTGTTCCAGAACCAGCACATCCAGACAACACAACTGTTGCAAGTATTGCTAACAAAGACACATTTCTTTTATTTCTCATTTCAGATTCCT
>JAGHTM010000135.1 GCA_018065345.1 Candidatus Enterousia merdequi
ACGATAACAATTTACATAATCTTTACCACACATAGATTTTACGCAAGACAAAGCAGTTGTTTGACATTGTTTTCTTAAATTTTCAATTGCAGCTTCATTATAAGATGTAGCCAATAAAGAATTCAAATATGCAACGATACCAATAACATCTTTTCCTTCACTTGTTTGTGGGAACAATGTTGAGAAAACACTTTTTCCATCACTCATATAATCGCCAAACAAATTATCAGTATTCAACACAGCCGCATATTGACAGTTTGCATCTGTATCCACGATTGCACGACATGCAGATTTAATTTCTTTGTATGATTTACCTCTTTCACCATCTTTAATAATATTAACATTACCGGTAGAACCATCACGAGATTGTGTATAACATACAGAACCAATACCGCTTCCACAAGAACGCATAGCACAAGAAGACATTGCATCTATACATTTATCTTGAATCTTTGCATCAAAATTATCTGTAATTTGGTTAATTTTATCTTTTAATGCAGCAAAACGACCAAATTCACCACCATACATATCTTCAAAAACTTCATCAACAGTTTCTGGATCTTTCAAAACAGATTCTTTTGTGACAGGTTTTCCTTCGACTGTCATATAACAATACTTATTTGAACCAATCGTTTGTTTACATTCTTGACTGATATAATTTTTCACATCACGTTTTTCAGTTAATGCAGATATATCAATCAAATCTTCATTTGTAATTGCACGACCACCATTTGTAGAATCAGCAATTCTTATCAAGATTTCTTTGCGTCCTTCGATACATTTATTTGGGTTCTTGGAACATGCGTTTATAATACATTGATCTGTCACTTTATTACAAGTCGCAACAGCATTATTCACAGCCAATGCAGCCCCTTCTGTGACCATTTCACCCAATCTTGAACCAGCAGCAGGCGCCAAAGCCGCAGCCTTAGCAGTATCACCAAACAATTCTTTTTTACCATCTGCCTTACAACGTGCCAACGTAGAAGCACATGCAATTGCTTGTTTTTTGAATTCTTTGTTATCTGTACACAATTCAAAATCTTCACCACATACAGAATCTTTCTTTAAGCAACTTGTGTATTTCTTTACACATTGATCCAATGGCAACTGATTTGCAATTTGTGCAGCGGTTATCATTTGTCCCAAAGCACTGTCAGTTGTTGGATACGCATAAACTTTTTCTTCATTATCATCCGTTGTATATGCAGAAATTGCAGATAAATTATTAGTTCCAAACAAAGAAGACATCCCAGCAGGAGTACACTGAGATAAAACATTTAAACATTTTGGAGTATGAACATGCAACAATGCGTTTGTTGTACATTCTTCAAAATCAGAACCACACGCATCATCAGCCTTGATACAGTCAGAATAATTATTCAAACAATCAACATCCGCCAAATACGATGTTCCAGAGGCAGTAGTTGTCGCCTTGTTTGCAGATGCGATATAACCCGCAATTGATGGCAGACGTGGCGACGCCCTTGAAATCATGCTGACGCGTGAAGTTGCAGCCATTGCAGCCGGTATCACAGCCATAACTGAAATTAAACTAAATGCTTTGATGATGTTTTTCATCTCCTTACTCCATTTACTTTTATATTTATTTTATCATAGATTCCAAAATAATAAAAGCAAAAAATGAAGCAAAAAAATGATTTTTTATTCGTTATCAAGAATATCTTTCAATTCCATCATATCGATTGGCATACGTGA
>JAGHTM010000054.1 GCA_018065345.1 Candidatus Enterousia merdequi
CATTGGTAAATCTGATTTTTTATATTGTTTTTATATATTCAAAACCTTGTCCCAAGCACCAACACAATGTAAAACCACAGCTCGATGTAATTTCACAGCAACCTTTAATTGTTTTTCAAAAACGTTTATTTGCTTATCAAGATACGGCTTGTATTTATCAAGACCAATTTCACCAACCATATAAGAATCGTTATTCAATAACAATTCTTCTAATCTTTCATCAAATTCAGGTTTTACGCTATCAAGATACCAAGGATGAATTCCAAATGCACCATAAACAGCATTATCATTTTTAATAATATTTACTAAATCAATCCATTGTGATTCATTTGTTGCACAACAAATAGATTCAAATACATCATCTTGATGTTTGTGCGAGATATAATCAATATGAGTATGAGCATCTATTATTTTCATCAAGTATATTTAAGCACAACAATCCATATTTTCAAGATATTGATATTTTACACATCAAAAAACATCCATGCCAAATGTGATATTAACTATTTGGAATTATCAATTTGACTTTACCTTGACGTATAAGGTCATCAAGATTGAATACTGTTTTATCTAGAATTTCAACAGAATGAGGCATCTGAGCAGCATTAAACGCTCCAACATAATCATTTTGTAAAACATCCCATTTAACAGATGCTTCTTTTGCTGTAGTGTAAACATAACCTGTTTTATTACTAAGATTAATAGGTTCACTTGATTTAATGACCAGCACATTATTTTCACGAAAGAAATTTATACTCTTACCAGTGTTTTGTCGTTCTATTAAGCGTTTTACAGCATATTTTTCAGCCGCATCATAATCTTTAGCAATACCATATCCAACACTCCCCAATTGATCACTTGTATTAGCTGATGCACGAATAACGTCATCCATTGCTATATTTGCATCAGTACCATGATACCCCAAATCACCATTTTTTATTGCAACAGAAATTTTTTCAGCCTTTGTTGATATAGGATTTGCAACTCTTGCTGCCCTTGCTGCATCTGCTACATCGTCTGCAGCACTTCCTATTTTAGATATTCTAAGTTGTGGCATACCGTATGTTGAAGAATTGCCCGGAAGTTTGACTATTTCTAACCCTTTACTTTTTAAACTACCCTCCAATATTTTCATTTCACTATCAGATATAGAAGATACTGCTATTTGTACAGGAGATTTTTGAGCATCTCTTACCACATCATCTATATTTCTTCCAAATTTTTTAAACACAGAACTTGCATCTGCTACATCGTCCATTTTATTAGCTACCCTTGCTGCATCCGCTACATCGTCTGCAACACTTCCTATTTTAGATATTCTAAGTTGTGGTATACCGTATGTTGAAGAATTACCAGGAAGTTTAACTATTTCTAACCCTTTGCTTTTTAAACTACCCTCCAATATTTTCATTTCGCTATCAGATATAGAAGATGCCACTATTTGTACAGGAGATTTTTGAGCATCTCTTACTACATCATCTATATTTCTTCCAAGTTTTTTAAACACAGAACTTGCATCTGCTACATCGTCAGCTTTGCTGGCCACCCTTGCTGCATCTGCTACATCATCTACAGCACCAGCCATTACTCTTGGCATATCGTCAATACGTTTCAAAACTTCTGCTTCAGAAATAAATTTATTTCCACCACCTGCTCTTATATCTAAATAACTCCATGTTCCATCTGCATGTTCTATTTGTCTTACTCCAATCTTTGCAAAATCATCATTCATTGATGTTGGTATTCTGTTTAACACTTGAACATCTGATAATTCTGCCCCTGTCTTTATATCCTTATAAACATCTTTGCCATCCACTATAGTTCTCTTAATTCCAATCTCTGCTAATTCATCTGTATAACTTGTATACCCAGATACAAACCTTCCTGTTTTTGGATCTCGGAATCTTTTAGCAGCAGCATCCCACACGGCATCAACAACATCATCTGACTTGCCTGCTGCCTGTGCTGCGTCAGCTACATCGTCTGCTTTACTTGCCAATTTTGCAGCATCAGAAACATCATCAGCCGCATTAAGTGCACGAGCTGTATTAGACACAGCCTTAGTAACATCAACGGCAGTATCCGCTGCTTTTGTGGCTCGTAACCCTAATTTCGCAATAGCCTTGCCAGTCAACCTAAATAAAGACACGCCAAGAGAAGCAAATTGAGCAACAAAACCTATCTTATTTGCTACCTTTAACGCTGTTCCTGATGCATCTGTTGGATCACCACCAAGAGCCGTTATTAAATGTTCATAATCACAATTACCTGTACATTCTGACTGCAAGTCCGATGGCTCTAATAAATCTATCAATCTTGCTATTTCTGAATCAACAGCAGTTGCTGTACTTGCAGACTTTAAAGCATCTTGTATAGAGATAACCCTTGCTGCGTTATCTCTGATAGTTGCCAAAGCACAAGCATGTTCTTTGCATTTATGAGAGTTTTCCAAAAATTCATCAGCTCTGGCTTGCATTGCAGCACCTGTACCTAAATCTGTTGCAAGACCAGTAATTTCCACTACTGCTAATGTACAGCCCATAGCACCTTGAGCATTACCAACAACAACAGTCGCACAATCAGCCAATGCAATAACAGAAAGACCTATTTGAACACCGGTATCAATATAATTTTGCTGTTGCACATCAATCAACACACATTGATCGTTTTGCCATACAGTACCAGCAGAAGAAGGATTTATTTGTTTTAATTTTGCATCCATATCTGAACATTGCTGTTGTGATAAACCATGACATTTTTTACCAGCATAAATACCACCAGATATTTTACAGTTCATTCCTGCATGACCAGCTTCACGACGATTTTTAGATAATTCCGATAAATCATCAAACACCCAATCTATAGGTTTTCCGTTTAAGACACAACGTAATACATCGTCTGTTTCTTTAAGCCCCAGCATCAATTTTTTATCTAATTTTCTATAACCTTTTTCACATTCAAAAGATTGTATAGTAATACCTTGATTTCTGATATATTTTTTCAAATATTCTTCAATTTGTTGAGACCCTTGAACCTGGACATCATCATAAAAATATCTATTATCCAGCCCATCTATGGTTGCTAAACTATCCGCAGAAACATTTTGATAACTGAACAAACAATTTGTTAAAACAGTTTTTGATTTCAAGCCATATTTTTTTGCTGCCGCAACAACTTTTACATTATTCGCACTATCACAAGTTCCTCTCAAACTCCATGAAAGACTTATATAATTCGCACCATAAATAATAGCCAAACCCTTCAGAATTCCCTTTATTTTATCTTCATCAATACTTTCAACAACATCATCAAACTGGAATTCATAAAAATGTTTTTTATCAGCCGTTGCACATTTTATATAATCATCATTATAGGATTCTCTATATCCTTCTGCACATAATATATCATGACCATTTTTTACTTTCGCATATTCTTGTGCTAGTCCAACAGCTTCTGTTTGACCAACATTAACCCAATTAAACACACCTTTGACACAATGCTCTTGTCCACCAGATTTACCCTTATCATCATCACAAACTTCATAATATTTTAAATTCGCTTTTTGTTTTTCTTTGGCTTCAAACATTGTTGTTTTGGCATGATCAATTTCTTCTCGCGTTGCATTACACAGCACTCTTAAATCTTTGTGCAAAATAACAGCAGATTTATATTTACATTTATTTTTCTTTGCAAGATCTTCACAAAAAGCTTTGGCTTCCTCAAGTTTCATATCTTTCTGAATTTTATTATCAGAACGGACACAAAAACCTTCACCATCTGCAATCTGTGTTACACAAGCACCACCTTTGAATTCATAGCCATCGTTACACGCATAAGACAAACATGTACAATTATAACCTTTTTTAAAGACAACCTCGCCAGCGTATATGTTTGTACTTGAACAAAAATCACCAATACGAGTTTTGTCTGTAATTGTTTGCAACGCATTTGGGTTCTTACCATTTTCATCAAGTCCAGGACAAAACCCACCCAAAGCATCTTCTTCTAATTCAATTAAAGAATTTATAAACTGTTTACAAGATTCAAAGCCTTCCCGTCTATATGTATTAAATCCAGCAGCACGACAAACATTAAACAAATCAGCAACTGAAAGCATACCAGTTTCTTGATTCATTACCTTAGTATAAACAGTTCCAGCATCAAGACGTTTTTGTTCATCTGGCACATTATTCTGTAAAGCTTCTATCAAGGCTTCTGATGTAAAGAAATATTTTTGTTCTGTATCAAGATATGCAGTTGCTGCACACAAAAAGAAACCTATAACTAACGAGAATATCTTTTTAATCATTTCAATACCCCCGTACAACTTTCTGATACTTTTGCTACTTTCTTTATTGCCGCTATTTGTGTGGCATTAAATACTGTTGCTGTCGCACTGGCTGCTGTTGCACCTATTGACAACACATTACTTGCTGTATTCAAATCTTTTTCTTTCTTTTTACCAGTTTCACTATTATCTTCTCTGGTTTTATCTGTATTTGCTACAGCACTTGTTATTGTGCCAACACCACCAAGTCCAGCACCAATTGAGGATGCTATCATTGCACCCTTACCACGATTGTTTATTGGGCTTATATCTATATATTCATATTCACGACACGCTTTATATATTGTATCTGCTTCCGTTATATCTTCGCCGTTCATTTTGGCCTGCATTATCGCATTGTTTAATTCTTTTGTCGCAGATATACATGCATCTATTTGACCCTTAATATCATCCTTATTTATAGTCTTACTTGCTATTATTGCACCAGCCACACTGGTTGCTGTATTACCAGCAAGTAAACCAGTTCGCCAATTACCCAGTTTTTTACTCTTTTCTGTTAATTCATCTATTTGAGACTGTATTGAATTCTGTTCAACTTCAGAATCATTTTTGTGTGCTTCAAAATATACATCCAAATCATTTCGTAAAGCAGCAACATCATTACTTGGTTTTTGTTGCATATTTGATTCTATATTTTTCAGTTTTTCTAAAATTTTTTCTAACTTATCGATTTCTTTATCTGTTTTTTGTTTTACAAATCCTGTGGCCACAGCACCTGTTCCAACTGCGGTTCCAACTGCTGTCACTGCTGTATTTACCCCAGCCAAAACTTTTAAATCATGAAGATTATCATCTATTTCTGCACAGGTCCTATATGTGTTCTGTAATGCTGTATTTAAATCAAGCTCTTCTGCATTTGCAAAAGTTGACACAAGACACAAACACGCAAAAAGCAAACATTTCCTACACAAATTCATGACCATTATTGTACTACAAACCAACCTTTAAAACAACATGTTTTTTCTTATATAAAACTTTTTAGTGAATAAATTTATTTGAATAAAAAAGCCCAGAAAATCAACAATTGTAAGAACTTTATGTTTTTACAATATACAACAAAAACAAGATACTCAACAAAGATTGGTTTGTTTTATATATTATCGCAAAACTTTTTATTTATCAAAATTGCGACGCCCATTAAGAACCGTCCAGAAACACATTTTTTATACAAGCAATTTAAACAAGGCAAATTTAGTATTTCGTAAAAATAATACCGCCCAAACGGGCGGTTTTATTTTTGGTGGACGCACAGGGACTCGAACCCTGGACCCACTGATTAAGAGTCAGTTGCTCTACCAACTGAGCTATGCATC
>JAGHTM010000073.1 GCA_018065345.1 Candidatus Enterousia merdequi
ATTATATAATATAATAAAATACATAATGAATATGAAAACAGTATCGTTTAATTTTGTTTTTCATCACGCCAATCGTGGCGTGTGTCTCTAGCATATTCATATTTTTTATGATATAATGTCTGTTATGAAAAACAGAAAATTTCTTGTTTAAGTTTGGTTTTATAAAAAAAGGATAAAAAATGGACTTGAAACCAACAAAACCTTTGTCAGGATTTATAGAATTGTTGCCAGCACAACAACGTTGTTTTGATTATTGTGCAACACGTATGCAAAATGTGTTGAAACAAGCAGGTTTTTCTATGCTTGATTTGCCAGCCATAGAACGTGCCGAAGTTTTAACAGATAAAGATAATTGGGACGAAATTGAAACACAAATGTTTTTGTTCCAAAAAGGTGATACTAAAATGGGACTTCGTTATGATGGAACCGTTGGTTTGTCGCGTTATGTTGCTGGTCATTTGAATGATTTGGTTTTTCCTTTTCGTGCATCTCAATTTTCTAAACGTTATCGTGGAGAACGTGCGCAAAGGGGTCGTTATCGTGAATTTTACCAGATGGATTTAGACATAATGGGAATAAATTCTTTATCAACGAATTATGATGCAGAAATTATATCTGTGATAAATCGCGCGCTGAATTCTGTTTCTGAATTTATTGGTGAATCCGAAGTTTTAATTGGGTCACGTCCATTCTGGGACGCTTTGTTTGATTATCTTGAAATGAACTCGGACCAGAAAAAAGAAGTTTTTGTATTGATAGATAAAAAAGAAAAAATGGGCGATGAAGATTTTGCCGAAGGTTTATCTGATACATTAAAAGATGAAAATAAAGAAAATTTAATCAAATCTGTATTTTCAGACGGTTATAAAAATTTTGTGTCTAAATCTGAAAGTTTAGATTCTGCAATTAAAGAATTGACAGATTTTATGGCTGTGCTTGATGGTATGGGAATAAAAAATGCCAAAATAGATTTGTCTGTGACACGTGGTTTGGCTTATTACACAGGTTTGGTGTTTGAATTCAAATTGATAAATCATCCAGAACTTGGTACAGCGGCTGGTGGTGGTCGTTATGCTGATTTGGCTGGCAAATTTTCCAAAACTAAAATTATTGGGGTTGGGGCGGCAATCGGTTTTTCAAGAATCTTTGCTTCTATGTTGGAAAACAACCAATTAGATTTAACAAGATTTATGAATCCAATAGATGTTGCTGTTTTGGTTATGGACAATAACAATGTTGTTTATGCTTCAAAAGTTGTTAATGCTTTGCGTGATGAAAATATTGCGGCTGTTTCATATCTTGATACAGATAAAAAATTCAAGAATCAAATTGAATATGCTGATAAAATCGGCGCAAGATTCAGCATTATCGTTGGCGATGATGAAGTTTCTAAAAAAGTTGTCGCTTTGAAAAATATGCAATCTGGCAATCAAGAAACTTTGTCTTTGGAAGAAGCAATTAAACAGATTAAGGTAAAATAATATGATAGTTGAACAAAAATTATTAGATATTCAAAGTCGTGCCAAAGATATTGAAACTAAAATGAATTCTGGTGAAATATCTGGGGATGAATTGACAAAATTATCAAAAGAATATTCGCAACTTTCTGAAGTTTTGCCTTTGATAGATAAATATTTGCAAACACAAAATGGTATTCGTGATGCAAACGAAATGTTAAATGATCCTGAATTAAAATCTATTGCTGCAGAACAACTAGACGAATTAAATCATACTTTGCCAGATTTAGAACGTGATTTGCAAATCGCTCTTTTGCCACGTGATGCAGCAGATGATAACAGTGTTATTATGGAAATACGTGCCGGTGTTGGCGGAGAAGAATCGGCTTTGTTTGCTGGAGATTTGTTTAATCAGTACCAATCTTACGCGATGCGCAAAGGTTGGAAAATAGAAATTATCGAAGAAAATCCAACATCTTTACATGGGTATAAAGAAATTATTTTCAAGATTGATGGGGTGGGGGCGTATGCTCGTATGAAATTTGAATCTGGAATTCATCGTGTTCAACGTGTTCCAGAAACAGAAGCAGGCGGTCGAATTCATACATCTGCTGCATCTGTCGCCGTTATGCCAGAAGCAAAAGATATTGACGTTGTCATAGATGAAAAAGATATTCGTATAGATATTTTCCG
>JAGHTM010000087.1 GCA_018065345.1 Candidatus Enterousia merdequi
GCATTATCTATTGTTGCAAGATTTTCTTCATCATGCAGTTTAGTTAAAACATTTACATCTTGGACTTTCTTGCCAGACATAATCAACCTTTATTTCATAATTGGGAACAACACCACATCACGTGCAGTTGGTTGATTAAATACAATCATCGCCAATCTGTCGATTCCCATACCTACACCAGAAATTGGTGGAAAATCATGTTCCATAGCACGCACAAAATCATTATCTGGATTAAATGCTTCTTCTTCACCACCAGCTATGTTCTTGGCTTGTTCTTCAAAGGCAGCAAGTTGTTGTATTGGATTTACTAATTCTGAATAGCCTTTGCATAATTCACCACCAGCAACCAATAATTGATACATATCTAATCTACGATCATCTTCACTATTATGACGAGCCAAAGGAACCATATAAGTAGGATAATTATACAAGAATGTTGGTTGAACTATCAAATTACGGATTTTACGTTTATAAACATAATCCACCAAGGTCGGGATAGATTTCAAATCTTCTAATTCAGACATTGGGAACATACCTTCATCAACCAATTTTTGACGTAAAACATCAACATCATTAAATTCCAAAATATCACAACCAAACAATTCATTCATTTTTGCGGTATAATCTATCATTTCATATTTAGAAAAGTCTAATGTGGTTCCTTGGTATTCTATCTGTAATGTGCCACGAGCCTTTTGGATTAATTCTTGAACCATATTCCATGTAAATTCAATATTGCGATGATAATCCCAGTATGCAGCATACCATTCAATCATAGTAAATTCTTGCAAGTGCATTGCATCCATACCTTCATTACGGAAATCTTTTGCAACTTCATAAACCCTGTCAAAACCTGCACCAATTGCTTGTTTCAAGAATAATTCTGGAGATATACGCAATTGAAAATCTGCATTCAAAGCATTGTGGTGTGTTGTAAATGGTTTTGCCGCAGCACCAGACGCGATATTTTGCATAATTGGTGTTTCTATTTCTAAAAATCCATTTCTGTTCATAAAATCACGAAGATTTTGAGTCATTTTGAAACGTCCAAGCAAAGCATTACGCGCTTCTGGATTTGAAATAATATCCAAATATCTTTGACGATAACGTGTTTCCATATCTGTCAAACCGTGGAACTTTTCAGGCAATGGACGTAAAGCCTTGGCCAAAATATCATAATGAGAAACTTTGACAGTCAATTCACCAGCTGTTGTATGATAAAGTGTTCCTGTAATACCAATAAAATCCCCTAAATCAACATTGGCTTTCATAAATTTATAAGTTTCTTCACCAAGTTCTTCACGAGACATAGAAAATTGGATTTCACCTTCGATATCATAAATACGGCCAAACATCAATTTACCAAGCCAACGCAAAGCCGTTACACGACCTGCTAACATCACAGGTGTATCATCCGGCAATTCACGAGCCTCAATAATTTTATGAGAACGATCAAACTTATCTTTCCAAACAACACCATCACGTTGTTTAATATTTTCAGCCTTTTGCAAACGTGCTTCTAATTCGTTTGTGGATATATTTGTGTTGTTTTCTGCCATTTTTTGTCCTTTTGTATTAAAAAACGGGCGCAACTAAGTGCGTCCGTCACAGTTATTGTGTTTGGTCGCACATTTTAATTAAAAAAACGTTTTATATTTAATTTCATTTTCTGTCTTTATGTACGATATATTGTTACCTTACTCTGAATAAGATTTATACCACATAGATTATGTATTTTCAACAAGAAAATACAAAAATCTATACAGAATATTTTTCAAACACTTTATTTAATTGGTTGTTTACCCGAATCAAAGTTGCACATTTTGACATACTTTTGGTTGAACCAGCGCCAATATAAGTACAACACGATGCAATTCCACCTGTAATATCTTGCAAGCATTTATCTAATGAACCAGTATAAGGTATCAATAATTCACGACCTTCTGATGTTTTATAATTTCCCATTCCGCCAGCAAATTTATTATTAGCGTATTCAGAAGACATACCATAATATTGTTTAAAACTTTTCGTTTCTGTTTTATTCTTTCCATCTATTATTTCAGATGTCAAATATGTTTTTTCTATGATTTCGCCTTCGGCATCGTCTGTTCCAGCAAAGATTCCACCAGCCATAACAAAATCAGAATTCAAACAAAACGCTTTACATATATCACCAACATCAACAATTCCACCGTCTGCGCAAATATGTCCACCAACAGAATGCACAATGTCTGCACATTCTAAAATAAGCGAAACCATAGGAACACCACAACCGGTCTGTTTTCTTGTTAAACACGCAGAACCACTTCCAATACCACATTTGATAATATCTGCATTATCAAGTAATTTTAAGCACACGTCAGCACTCGCAATATTTCCAGCCATAATAACAGATTTTGGAAATTCGCGTCTTACCAAAGCCAAAACATCTTGTGCTTTTGGAATATAAAAATTTGGTGCATCAATACAAATATTTTGTGAATTATTCCAATCATATCTAGATTCTAAATCTTTCAATTTTTGTATTTGGTCTTCTGAATTTTTTAACCCAATTGTTATAAACAAATTATCAACAGGCACATTATCTTTTCTGCATTCAATCAAGAAAGCACTTATTTCATCAATGGTATAATGTTTATGTATTGTTGCAAACATACCTTTGTTTAATAACTTTTTAGCCACAGCAAAATTACCAACCGTTGCCATATTAGCATTAAACAAACCAAGACCGGTACGAACCTGACCATGCTTGAATTTGAAAACACGCTCTAAAGCAACATCTTTTCTTGAATTAAGGTTTATACCCATTTTTGGTTTAATAAGCACATCTGAATAATCAAGATATTGTTCTGATAATAATTGAGTCATCTAAAAATCTCCTTTGACCAGTAATCATTATAGCGAAAACAAAATAATATATTCAAGAAAAAACACCCCAAAAGGGGGTGCTTTTTTTATAAATAAAATTCTTATTTTACTATCCAAATTTCTGCTTTATCGTTAGTATCAGAACCAGACAAATTTTTAACTGGCAATTCTACTTTATTTGATTTAGTCACAGTTATTGTAGTATCTTCTTTATCTACATCAGTCACATAATATCCATCTTCTGTAACGATGACATCCAACTGTAAATCTGCGATTGTGTTTTCCAAAGAATCTACTCGTGCATTTAATCTATCTAGTTCTGCAGAAGAAACACTTGGAGTATCTGGTACAGTTGGTTTTACAGCACTTTGTGTGTCTATTTTATTTATTTTGTGCAAAATCAAAGGCATTCTGTTTGTAGAAACTACGTCTTCTGCTTCCGAAACAGCATTTGCTTGTTTAACGGTTGCAGGTTTTGCATTTCCCTTGATATTACTTCTTACAATAGTTTCAGCAGAACTTGAAATTTTTGTTTCTGTTCCACCAACTGGTGTTGTTCCTAGTTTGCGCACAGTAGGCAATGCAAACGCATTACTTACAGCACCTAATATAATCATTGAAAAAATTATTGTTTTTTTCATTTTTCTATTCTCCTATGGTATTGTCATATATGTAATATTCTGTTCCAGATACATTCGCTTTGAAATAAACTTCCGTATCTTTGTGTATTGGTGTTAACCCTTGTGACACAGGACGCATTTTACCATAATACACATTTTCGCCCAAACTTACCGCTAATGCTGGCAAAGTTTGTCTTGTTTGTGTCAAATACAACATTTCGCCATCTATGTTAAATATTTTTCCACAATTATCTATTGAAGTGTTTCCTTGTGGAGCGACCAATCCTTGTGGACATTCTGTAACTGTATTATCGCCTGGACAATATTTGTTTTCAGGGCAAATTAAACATTCATCATCTTGTCTATATTCTCCCAAATCACACAAAGACGTTTTCCATTGTGCATAGTATGTTCTATTTCCAAATGAGCCCTGTGGTATAACCGTTATTTGGTCACCTGTAAATCCTGAATTATCATACCAACCAACAAATTCATACCCTTCTTTTGTCGGGCTAGACAATGTTATTTCTGATGACTCTATTGTATATGTTGATGGATTGCTTTCAGAATTATTTCCACCACTAAGTTCATATGTTATTGTATATTCTTTCAGTTCACATATATCTTCCGTTGTTTTTGCATATCCGGTATTACATGTTATATCCAATGAACATTCTATAGATTCCGCGTTGCAAGTTTCTTCATCACCATAATATTTTTTACCAGAAGATTTTTCATCTCCATTTGTACAACTTGCATTTTCTGGACACGCTTGTTCAATACATGCGACAGAACACATTTGATAACATTGTGTGTTTATATCTGTAATTATATCATCATCAGAAGTCCACCCTTCTGGACACAATATATTTCTCCATTGTGCATATAATGTTTTATTACCGGTATCTAATATTGTTATTGTTTCAATTTTATTTCCACCAGTTGCTGCATCATACCAACCAGCAAATGTATATCCTTCTTTTGTTGGAATGCACAATAATTCTTTTGCTGTACCAGGGGTATATGTATCATTTGCACACCCGCTTCCCCCATTCGTATAATCATATATAATGTTATATGAAGATAAAAAACATTGTTCAATACTTGTCGAACCAGCCGATGATGTAGTTCCATCTGGACATGGTGCACAAATCGGATGACCATCCAAAGAATTAAAACTTGGATTTGTGTTTATTGTCGCTTGATATGTATTTTCTGGGCATATTGTATCAAGGTTAGCACCAGAAGTCGTACCAGAAAAATCACTAGTTGCACGTGTTCCTGTTATTCCAGAAAACAATCCATACGGTATATAACTCGTTAAATCAGCACAGCCATAAAAAGTATTTATAAACATCTTTTCTGCAGGTGCCCCTGAGATTTTTTCAAACAAACCTGCTGGTATTTCGCCACTTAACCCTTTGCAATTATAAAAAGTTCCTGCAAACATACTTGGTGCAGGCTCTCCAGAAATACCCGAAAATAAATCTTGTGGAATAGAACCGTATAATTTACCACAACCAACAAATGTATTAGCAAACATATACGAAACCGGTTTACCAGATATTCCGGAAAACAAA
>JAGHTM010000104.1 GCA_018065345.1 Candidatus Enterousia merdequi
CGTGAAAAAATAGGTGGCAGCAGTGCTGGTCATAATGGAATAAAATCCATAGACAATGCGATTGGTAAAGAATACAGACGTATTCGAATCGGAATTGGACACCCACGTGATTTCAATCTGCCTATGGATCCTGTTGATTGGGTGCTTGGTAAATTCAACGAAGAACAATTAAAACAAATAGAATCTGTGATTAAAACAATTCGTATTTAATAGTTTTGGTCTTATTTATATGTAATTATATACTCGTAATCGTAACCTGTTGTGGCTGGTTTTTCTTTGTTGTAGCTATCATAATAAGACATCTTTACTTCTGGGGTCTGTGGGTTTCCATCCAATTTAGTAGAATAATTTCCGGCGTCATCAACTAATAACCAAAAACCGTTATTGCAATAATAATTTACCGTTGAATATGTTTCTTCAGGAGTATATGTATAATTTTTGTTTTTTGAAACACAATAAATTCTAGGACAGTTCGTCCCATTTGGACAAGAAAGAACACAAGGTGTATTGTTGCTTTTACATGTAAGTTCAGATACGGATTGATAGTCTGTGTCTGTAGGGTCAGGAACACAGATTTTAGTGTTTGTTTGATTTATAATCATGCTTCCTTGTGCACAACAGTTGCCAAAAAAATCTTTTTTGCCACCAGCACAATAATTTTTTAGGTCGCCTGTTGTTATAATGTCGTTATCGTTAGTAATACATTGTGGTATTGTTGTATTTGGATCATGATACACCGTAACACCTTCATTCAAGCATTTATCCGGTACTTTTGTGCATTTACCATTTGATTCTTCATCCCAATAATCATAAAGGCACCCTTTGGCATTACAGTTATCAAGTGCGTCTGATGTTCCTGTATTTGTCGCAAACCAAGATAATAATGTAGAACTGTCAGAAGTAATTTTGTTTTGTGGTTTCAACGGTGTTGAATCGTCTGGTAAATTGTTACTTATTTTTGAACTCGTTATATCATATTTTGTAGGGTTGTATTCACAATCACCCCAAATTTGCTTTGTTATCAAACATGCTTTGTCTGAATCGCATTTTGTACCATAATAATAGTCTTTATCAGTAGGTGCGTTTTCTTCTTTATAAGTTGATTGAATTTTGTTTAAATTGTCTTTATCTGCATTTTTAACACAATCATACACTTCACCCCAGCATGTTTTTCTGGACAATATAGCAATGCGTTGAGCATCGTTTGCATTTGTGCACAATGCAAAGTTTCCAGAAATACCGTTACATTGTCTTATGATACAATCACGTCCAATTTGGGTGCATGATTCAATTATGGCATCGTGTGTAATATCTGCACTTATGCCAGACATACCTTTTTCCCAATTTTCTGTTGCATCAATATTATTCATCAAAGCAATGCAAGAGTTTTCAATCTGGGAACACATTTCATTGGCTGTTTTATCAGATAAAACACTAAAAGTAGATAGTGCACGTGCATCAAATTCAGATAAATCTTCCAAAGATTTTATTTTACATTCTGAAACCAAAGTAGTGCAACTTTGTCTGATTTCTTCCAATTTAGAATTTTGTGCCAATTTAATTTGTGCCAAAGCATCATCCAAAAATTCATCCCAAACAGTATCTGCAATATCTTGGCATTGTTCAATCGCTGGTTCAAGATATGCTTTTTTGGAATTCAAGAAATCAACAAATTTTTCATTTTTATCAATTGAAGACCATGTTTGTGTGTCTTCTGGTGTTTGTAAAAGAGCTGTTAAATTATAAAGATTTTCAGATAATACAGCCTGACCAGTTGATGGATTTATGTATTCGCCTGTTGTGTCCAAACATTTGTAAAGATTTTCACCGCATACAGACGCGTCGGATAATTGGGTTAAAATCTTTTTCTTGCAAGTTAAAATATCATCAGAATTTCTTTGTTGATAAATATTCAGACGTGACATATCTAGCAAAGCAGCGCTTTC
>JAGHTM010000071.1 GCA_018065345.1 Candidatus Enterousia merdequi
GGTTGGCGTTGTTATTGAACCATCGTATTCACATGTTGTTGATTCAAATGTATTACCATCCGCATCCAACCAATTTATATTTATTGTATTTGGTTCCCATGCTATGGTTGTTGTAACAATTACACCGTCATCCGCAGTGCCAAGCACATCATCACCAACAGTATCTTCGCCGTCTAGTGTTATTGTTAAAGCATCTGAGTCGTAACATTGGGTTGGTCCTGTAGAACCTTTGGATGAAGTTTTTCCATCCGGACATTGAATTTGTTCAAAACTACCAGGACAATAATATCCCACCGGACAAATCAATATATCGCCATCACATTCACCATCTTGAACAGTCCCAGAACAGAACCAACCGGCACTAGCAACATCATCTGCAGCTCTATTAATCGCAAGAGCATTATTCATTACTAATAATGCACTAACAATTGCACAATATTTTATTATGTTTTTCATTTTTCTTTTTCTCCTTTTGTTTTTGTTAAATAAAAAACCGACAAGTGCGTTCGCACTTGTCGGTTATAGAAAATCCTTGGCAACACTATCTATCTGTGTGTGTGTGTGTGTGTGTGTGTGTAGAGTTCCGCGGCTTTCAGCGTGTTTGAACATTTTATTCTCTCTTTTTTTACCCATACATTATATCACAAAAATTGCGATATAAAAATTTTATTTACACTTTTTTTCATAAAAAACGCCTTGTGTCATAAACACAAGGCATTTCAAGGTTCAGAGAGAAAACTTATTTTTTCTTTTTTGCTACTGTCTTAACTTTTTTTGGTGCTGGTTTTGCAACTGGCATATTCTTAAATTTGCCATACAATAATGTAGCAGCAATATATGCAACCAATGCAGACAATGCGGTAAACAATCCACCGATTATATCACCACCTGCAAAATACAAAAAGAATATAATTGCAACAGCAAATATAATTGTAAGTGTCATATTTGAACCCAATACTTTACCTAGTTTTTGAAAAAAATTCATTTATTTTACTCCTTTCTTCATGAAACAATTATATCACAAAAATACTAATCTCAAAATAAAAAATGCCATGATTTTATTCACAGCATTTTTTATTCAGGGAGTTTTTATGAAAAACTTATAAAATTATATTACCGTAAATACGTGCTTGTTCTGGAATCGGCCCAAAAGAAGATTCACGATTTACATATACATTTCCTTTGACTGTGAATTTTCCACAGAAATTTAATCTGTTCACATTGCGAATAAACAAATTACCATTGATATGCGCATCACAAGGTAATGTATATTTACGAACATTTTGTATAAACAAATTACCATTTACTTTTACACCATTTTGTAATATTGGTTCTGCGTGATACATTTCAATTATCACATCGCCAGATAAAACTTGTTTTTTTGGCAATTCATTTGCAGGTACAGATATTTCACGAATAATTTCTGGTTTTTTTACACCAACTGTTCTTATTTTTGGTGTTATACCAGTTTGTTTATCCATGCGAACTGGCAAAGTTGTGCTGTATTTGCGTTCTATTACTTTGCGATTATTATTCGCATTTGTTTTTTTAGCAACAGATACTATTTGTTGTTTGTTTCCTGAGGCTGTATGTTTTTTACATTTATTGCAACATGTAAAATCAGATATCAAAGACATAAACAAAATTATAATAGCAACTAATAATGTCAAATTTATCATACCAACAATATCAATTGATTTTAACCAATTCCAAATCTTTTTACATAAAGTAATTGGGAACAAAATAATCTTTTTCAATGTTTGTTTTGTATTTTGTTTGCGCGCTTTGTTTGTAGCGTTTTTTATCTTTTGTGTCTTGTTCATAACAATACCTTTGTTTTTGTTTTGATATAAATATAGACAATATTTTTTATTTGTCAAGAGATTTGTTTAAAAAAACACCCTGCCTTAAAAACATAAATCAGCAGGGTTTATTTAATCGTTATCCGAATAAATCGTTTCGTGAACAAAGTGTTCTATGCCATCTATATTGACACGCAACGTCTTATCCGTATTAGGATTCATTGTTATTGGAGTAACAGTATTTGCCACAGGTGTTGTATCTGCGTAATATTTGACCCCGGCAACTTCTACTACGAATGAACGTTCAGAACGTTTATCTTGGTGCATATGTATTATATCATCACCAACATGTAATATACGGCCACAATCATTTTCAGAACGCGCACCAACTGGCGACTTCAAACCATTTGGACAAATGTTCACGCCATCCAATTCTTGATAATCTTTCAAGACATATACTTTGCCTGGGCAATAACTATCTTCTGGGCAGATAACACATTCTTTGACACCAACAGGTAAATATGTTCCAGCCTTACATTCTTTGGTCTTTAATTCGCAAACCAAAGAACCGTATTCTGTGGTATCTTGTCTGTAATCTTCTTCGCAAATCAACGATGTGACTCCACAAGCTACTTCATTTACTGGTGTGCATTTTGTTTGTCCAAAGTAATCTCTACAAGCAAACGATTCGGTTGTTTCATATACAGGTGTTCCATGTGCAACATCATATGGATTTTGTTCTGCACATGTTGTGGTGCTTTCTTTATAACATTGTGATTGTGCATATGCGCCAAGTTCTGTTCTCCAGCCTTCGTTGTTTTCAGCATCACAATAGAACTGTCCAGCATCTTCACCATTATATTCTAAGTTTTCTACACCTGGGCAATATGATCCATCTGGACATATTGTACATTCAACAGTGGACGCATTAAAGTATGTTCCAGCAGCACATGTTTTTACTTTTTCTACGCAAACCAAAGAACCATCTTCTGTGGTATCTTGCTTATAACCTTTTTCACAAGTTAATGATGCTATTCCACAGGATACTTCACTTACTGGTGCACAGTTGGTTTGTCCAAAATAAGTTCTGCAAGCAAACGATTCGGTTGTTTCGTATATTGGTGTTCCGTGTGCAACATCATATGGATTTTGTTCAGAACATGTTGTTGTGCCTTCTTTATAACATTGTGATTGTGCAAATGCGCCAAGTTCTGTTCTCCAGCCTTCGTTATTTTCGGCATCACAATACACTTGTCCGGCATCTTCACCATTATATTCTACAGTTTCTACACCTGGACAATATGATCCATCTGGACAGGACGAACATTCTATAGCAGTTCCATTAAAGTATGTTCCAGCAGCACATGATGTTATATTTTCTACACAGACCAAAGAACCAGCTTCTGTTGTATTTTGTATATAACCTTTTTCACAAGTTAATGATGCTATTCCACAGGATACTTCACTTACTGGCGCACAGTTAGTTTGTCCAAAATAAGTTCTGCAAGCAAACGATTCGGTTGTTTCGTATATTGGTGTTCCGTGTGCAACATTATATGGATTTTGTTCAGAACATGTTGTTGTGCCTTCTTTATAACATTGCGATTGTGCAAATGCGCCAAGTTCTGTTCTCCAACCTTCATTGTTTTCAGCGTCACAATACATTTGCCCAGCATCTTCGCCATTATATTCTACATTTTCTACACCCGGGCAATACGACCCATCTAAACATGTCGAACATTTGGCAGTTTGTGCGTCAAAATATGTTCCTGCTGCACACTGATATACATTTGGAATCCAAATTGCTTCTAATACACTATTTCCGCTATACACACCCAATATGGAATTATTACATTTTGTATTTTTTGGGTTTTCAAGGACAACAGACAACCCCGGCAAAACATAAAGTATTGCCAAAACACACGACAAAAGCAGCCGTTTTAACATACGGGTTATCCCTCTTTTTCCTTTCTTAAAAAAGACGTTTTATCTTAGTTTTC
>JAGHTM010000099.1 GCA_018065345.1 Candidatus Enterousia merdequi
ATAAAATGTGCTGGCGTTTTTGATAATTCTCATTTATTTGGGAAACAACCTGTTGGCGCAATGATTGCTTTTGGTCACAAAGGTTTTATAAAATCATCATATAGACACTTTAAATTACAAGATACTAAACGTGCAGGAAATGATATTGCTATGATGGAAGAATTTATAACCCGCGCTATCAAAGATGTCCCTGAACTAGATTTAATTATTGTCGATGGAGGAATCGCACAATGGAACATAGCAAACAAAGTATCCAAAGGACGCATTCCTGTATTTGGAGTTACAAAAGGTGAAGTAAGGAATGGTGACGAACACTTTATTATGCCAGACGGTTCAGAAAACAGAAATATTCCAAAAGATTCACCTTTGTTCCTTATGCTTCGTGCTGTTCGTGATGAAGCACATCGATTCGTTATTACTTACCATCGAACAGTCCGCGCAAAACAATTAACTGCATCTGTTCTGGATTCCATAGAAGACATCGGTCCAAAACGAAAGAAACAACTATTACAACATTTCGGTTCTGTAAAAATGATAATGGACGCAGATTTAAAATCTTTATTAAAAGTCCCTGGGCTTGGAAAATCTGCTGCCGAAAAAATATATGCATATTTTCATTCAGAAATGTTATAATGAATAAAACACAAAAACTTTAAGGAGAAAACACATGAAAATATTTGTTAATTTTTTATCTGCTTTTCGTATAGCAGCATCTTTTTTAATAATACCTTCAATTATGATGAATTGGTTTTGGGTAACTTTTGTATTATACGTGCTTGGTGCAATGTCTGATTGGTTTGATGGATATCTTGCTCGTAAATATAATTGTTGTTCTAAACTTGGTGGTGTAATGGATCATATTGGAGATAAATTATTAGTATGTAATACATTTATCATGTTGACATTGATGATGCCAGTATGGTTTATTGTTATACCTATTATATTAATGATAGCACGCGAATTATATATTAGTGGATTGCGTGAGTTTTTAGGAACACAAAAAATAGAAATGCCTGTACCAAAGGCTCGTTTTTCAATGGGTAAAATAAAAACAACTATCCAAATGATTGCTATTGCTGCATTTTTATTATTGTTCGCTATTGGTGCTGCTATCACACCAGAAACTACGAATCGTATTGTATTCTATCTTATTTATGTATTACCAAAAATTGGTGTTTTCTGTTTATGGTTTGCATTGGTTGCATCACTTTGGTCAGCAACACAATATACTTTTACATTTGCAGAAAAATTAAAGAAAATAAAATAATAAAAAATATAAAAAGAAAAATCTGCCTATACGGCAGATTTTTTAATGTTTATAAATTTGACCTATACAAATAAATCTTTTACAAATTGAGCATGTTCAGTAATAAACTTGAATCTAAATTCTGGTTTTTTACCCATCAAATCATAAACCAAAGCTTTCGTTTTTTCTGTATCTTCTTGCCCCTCCTCTGTCTTTGGTGGTAATTCAACACGAATCAATCTGCGTGTCTTTGGAGACATAGTTGTTTCTTTTAATTGATTTGGCATCATTTCACCAAGCCCTTTGAATCGAGATATTTCAATTTTCTTATTTTTATATTTAGTATTTTTTAATTCTTCAAGTTCTTCATCAGTATCAACATAAATCGATTCGGTTCCATATGTTAATTTATAAAGAGGTGGACAAGATAAATATAAATGCCCACCATAAATCAATTGTGGCATATATTGATAAAAGAAAGCCATCAGCAACGAAGCAATATGACTTCCGTCAACATCCGCATCAGTCATCACAATAACTTTTTCATATCTAAGTTTGCTGTCATCCCAATCTTTAGCAGTTCCAGCGCCAATAATATCGATTAAATCATTTAATTCTTTATTAGCACTGAATCTTTCATCTGAATTAGATAACACATTCAACACTTTACCACGAAGTGGCATAATCGCTTGAATTGCCCTATCCCTTGCTTGTTTGGCGGTTCCACCAGCAGATTCCCCTTCAACAATAAATAATTCTGTTCCTTCGATACCGTGTTTCGAACAATCAGCCAGTTTAGATGGCATACGAATTCTTTTTGTTGGTGTTTTACGCGCAACATCTTTAACTTGTTTGGTTTTAATACGTGCATTTGCTAAATTAACAACAAA
>JAGHTM010000025.1 GCA_018065345.1 Candidatus Enterousia merdequi
TATTGACACAACCTGGTCTTGATTATGGTGACAAACCAAAAGCACTCATTCTATTTCATAAATACGCACAATCTGCAAAAACAGCACTTGAAGAACATTTGACTGAGGGTGCAGAATACGCTATATCCCAAGATTGTGTAAATATACATTTTACAATTTCGCCAGAACACAGAGATGGTTTTGAAACTTTACTAAAGAAAGTTATTCCACAATATGAAAAAGAATACGGTGTCACATATAATATATCTTTGTCCGAACAAAAAAAATCCACTGACACAATTGCAGTTAATATGGACAACACCCCTTTTCGCAACCAAGACGGAACATTATTATTCCGTCCAGCAGGGCATGGCGCACTGATTGAAAACTTGGGTGATTTAGATGCTGATTTAATATTCATAAAAAACATAGATAATATAACCACACAAGATTTACGTGCTGATACAATAAAATATAAAAAGATGTTGGCTGGCGTTTTGGTAAGCACACAAAAACAAATATTTGAATATATCAAAGAACTTGATTCAAAAACACCAGACTTGGATAAAATACATACATTTATATTTGATAAATTAAATGTGAAACTGGATAAAAAGTTATCTGCGATTGAATATAAAAATATTTTGAATCGTCCTTTGCGTGTATGCGGAATTGTAAAGAACACAGGCGAACCTGGTGGCGGGCCATTTTGGGTTCCAGACGAACAAGGATACCAAACCCTACAAATTGCAGAACCTGCTCAAATTGCACCTGAATCAAAACATCTTTTAGAACAAGGCGAATTTTTCAACCCTACTGATTTAGTATGCGCAACAAAAGATTATAACGGTCAAAAATTTGATTTGAAAAAATATATTGATGAAAAATCTGGCTTTATATCTGAAAAATCAAAAAACGGAAAACCTTTGCGTGCGATGGAAAGACCGGGGCTTTGGAACGGTTCGATGGCTAAATGGAACACTATTTTTGTCGTTGTTCCAATAACAACTTTTACTCCTGTAAAGATTGTGACAGATTTGTTAAATCCGGCTCATCAAACAAAATTGAATTAAAAATAAAAACATTACTTGACTTTTCACAATTTTTATTATAAATTATTGCCCAGTAATTAAAGGATTTAAAATGCCACGTATATGTAAAGTAACTGGAAAAAAGACAATGGTTGGAATGAATGTATCGCACTCTATGCGCCATACAAAACGCACATTCTTGCCAAACTTACAAAAATTATCATTCCACTCTGATATTTTGGGTCGCGATTTTGCATTGCGTATTTCAACTGCTGGATTGCGTACATTGACAAAACACGGTGGATTGGATGCCTATGTAATGGCAAAACCTGTTTCTCGTTTGACACCTGAAATGGCTGAAATTAAAAAAGCTATTGAAAAGAAAAACGGCAAAGCAGCAACTGTGAAAAAACCGGTTCACAAACCAAATCGCAGTGCCCGCCTTGTTAAAAAGGTCGAAGCGAAAAAAGCAGCCGCAAAAGCAAAATAATAACGGTTGCAAAGTTCTGGCTCTGTGGCGGAACTGGTAGACGCGCTTGACTCAAAATCAAGTTCTGCAAGGAGTATCGGTTCGATTCCGATCAGAGCCACCA
>JAGHTM010000130.1 GCA_018065345.1 Candidatus Enterousia merdequi
TTGTTTGCTAAAAAGGAAGGGAGATTATGAAACGTATATTTTTAATATCATTACTTGGTGTGTTTGTTGCTGTATCCGCAATGGGTGCGCCAGGAAAAACACCAATGCCAGGACACCCATGTCCTGTTCCATCATATTATGGACCTGGATATTATACCGAGGGTTGTGATGTGCCAGCAGAAATATGTTTACAAGGACATTATTGCCCGAATGCTGGATGGGCGACGAGTACTGTACAGAATTTAAAATCTTGTCCATCAAATTATGATAACACTGCAGAGGGTTTAACCAGTATAGAAGAATGTTGTTTGAATGGGTATGATGAAAATACTGGTTTATGTATTGAATCAACACCATCTGCACCACGTAGAGTGGCAATCGCACCAAGTGCAACAAATGCAGATTGTGATAGTGAAACATTAGAAACAAACAGTGGTTCAACAACATTGACTGCACAATGGACAGCAAATACGATAACATTAAATTGGTATAATGGTGATACACAATATTCCACAAATACATGTACTTATGATTCTGGAATAACATTACCGTCACAACCAACAAAAACAGGATATAATTTTGCCGGCTGGCGTGTCCGTTAAAATAAAAACACCGTCCAAATGGATGGGGTTTCTTTATAAATATTGTGGCGCGCCCAGAATTTCCTTGATATACAATAATAAAAATCAAAAAAACTCTAATAAACCATATCCGTTTTTATGATTTTTCTAATTGTCTATCTTCGTATTCGCCATGCGCTTTGCTCTGGCGTATCCTTCTGGGCGACTTTAATTAAAAAAACACCACACAAGGTGGTGTTTCTTTATAAATATTGTGGCGCGCCCAGAATTTCCTTGATATTCAATAATAAAAATCAAAAAAACTCTAATTAACCATATCCGTTTTTATGATTTTTCTAATTGTCTATCTTCGTATTCGCCATGCGCTTTGCTCTGGCGTATCCTTCTGGACGACTTTAATTAAAAAAAACACCACACAAGGTGGTGCTTTTTTTATAAATATCGTGGCGCGCCCAGAAGGATTCGAACCCTCAACCTTCTGATCCGTAGTCAGATGCTCTATCCAATTGAGCCATGGGCGCAATGCTGTATATTCTATACCCTTTTATTGCAATTGCAAGAAAAAATATAAATTATTTTGTTTTTTGTATTCTTTGATTGCGCATATACTGTAATAAATTAAAAGATTTTTGATTATAATATATGCTGTTGAAATGTTCGCGACATACAGATTTATATTGGTCTGCGCCAACAGATACTTGAGTTCCACCACGAACAACATCGCCATTGCCATCAAATCTTAAATGATGAGATGCAGAATTCACACAACCTGGCATTTCACATACTGTTTCGATTTCGTGTTTTTCAGCGTTCATAGCAAAAAGACGTTGTGCAGCAGGGAACATATCGCCATTACTATCAACAACCAAACCATAACAGAATATTGTGATTTTGCTGTTGTCTGCGATTTGAAATAATTTATCTATGTCTTTTGGAGTAAAAAATTGGACTTCGTCAATCAATATAAATTGTGTCCCGCGTTTTGGTGTATAATTATCTAAATTAGGTAAAGCGAGGGCAGGTGTTCTGAGCCCGATTCTGGATACTATTTCATTTTGTGAATCACGATTATCTGTTGCAGGTTTTAATACTTCGTATTTATTTCCTGTGCGGTTCAAATTATAAGCGTTTATACAAAGTGAAGCCGATTTAGAAGATGCCATAACGCCATGATAAAAGTGAATCTTTGCCATTTTAAAATATCCTTTCTTTATTCTTTCCGACATCTCTAACCTCCGACACACATATAAGCAAATTTTTATATGTTTGGTCAAGATAAGATTTTCTTTTTATTCCCAAAAATGGTATAATATTTTGGATGAAAGTAATAAATAGCATTTTTTTATTCGGCATTTTTTGTGTGTTGCCTTCGTTTGCAGACAGTTTTTTAACTGCGCAATCATTTCCAAAGACTTTTGATGATTTATCTTTTGCTGCAAAGATGGAATTAAAATCTGATGATTATGAATTATATAGACCAGAATATGATAATGAGGGTTTTTGTATTAAAAATTGTGCTTATCGTGGATTAAATATTAAACAAGAACAAGAGAAAAGCGATAATGATACAAAAAATGCAATCGAAAAATCTTTGAAATATCAACAAGAACAAAAGTCAGAAAACATAAAAACTCAAAACAATTTATCTGTGAATACACAAAATATATTAAGTGCTGTGAATTGTGAAAATCGTAATACAAGTATCCCGGTAAATCAGAAATCTCCATTTGGTGAACCTTTGGTTGGAAGACCTTATATTACTTCTCCTTATGGTGAACGCGTTTTACAAGGAAAACGTTCTTTTCATGATGGTATAGATTACAGGGCTGTGTCTGGAACAACTGTTTATACCCCCGCAGATGGGCGTGTTGTTAACGTATGGACAGATTCAACATGTGGAAATGGAGTAAAAATACAACATGAAGATAATACGAATACTATTTATTGTCATTTAACAAAATCGTTAGTGTCAAAAAATCAAAATGTCAAAGCAGGGTGTCCAATCGCTCAAACTGGTAATACGGGACATTCTACTGGTCCACATTTGCATTATGCTATACGTGATTCTGAAAATAACAAAATAGATGCATCTCGTTATACTGGTCGTGGAACAAATTAATATTTGTTTTTGCGAAACCTTACAAAAAAACTTCCGTTATTTATCGGCTTGAAAGAAATTATATAGGGACTTAAAACACTTTCTGTTGCCCATTGTTGAAATTTGGTTTTCAATATACCGCTTGCACCAGTAATAACATTTGCAGTACGAGTTTTAGAGGTGGCAACTTGTTCCAGCATTGCCCACGCTTCTTCTTCGGTGTGGTTGTGAAAATCTATTGTTGTGTGTTCCGGTGCAGGTTCGCTTTCTTTTGGAATCCTTGTTGATAAATGCAGTTCCAAACGAACAGATTTTTTTGCCGAATTATTATCCGGAATAAAATCTGAACCAATCATATTTGCAATATCTTTATCGTTTAATTGCTTCATAACATTATTCTGCCAATGTTCCAACAGACATTGTTATACGACGTATTCCAGAACTGATAGATTTTTCTTTGTTGATACGTGCTTTGATAATTTCGCCTGTGTGATAAATATGTGTTCCGCCACATAATTCACAAGAAATATTCCCAGCAGTAATAACGCGAACTTGGTCACCATATTTTTCGCCAAACAATGCCATAGCACCACGTTTCTTTGCGGATTCAATATCCATTTCTTCGTGTGTGACAGGTAAATCTTCAGCAATCCATTTGTTAACTAAATCTTCAACTGCTTGTTTTTCTTCGGCTGTCATTGCACGACCAAAAGAAAAGTCAAAACGAACAGAATCAGGTGCAACTTTTGAACCACGTTGTTCTACATCTTCGTTTAATACTTGACGCAAGGCTGCTTGTAATAAATGTGTTGCAGTATGCGCGCGTGCAGTTTGTTGACGGATAGTTTGATTTATTTCTGGCATAACTTCATCGCCAACATTTATTGTTGATGTCAATATACCTTTGTGAATAACAACATTTCCAACACGATTTGTTTCAGAAACATTCATAACAACTTTGTCGTTTATTTTGAAAACACCACTATCTCCAACTTGGCCACCTTGGGTTCCATAGAAAGGAGTATGATCAAGTGCTATTTCTACTTCGTCATTTTCATTTGCTGATTTCACAAATTCTTCACCATGAAGTATTGAAAGAACTTTCGCAGGATTTGATGTTTTTGTTTCGTATTTTTCAATATCAACAGTGTTTGGTAATTCTGTTTGAGATTCCCAAAAAACACGTGTTCCACGAGTGTCTGCACGAGAACGGTCTTTTTGTTCTTTCATACATTTTTCAAAAGATTCAACATCAACACTTATGTTTTTATCACGTAAAATCATTTGTGTTAAATCAAGCGGAAAGCCATAAGTATCAAATAATTTGAAAGCAATATTTCCAGGTAAAACATTATTGTTTATCTTTGGTAATTCTGTTTCTAGTAATTTCATACCATTTTGCAACATATCTGCGAAAGAGTTTTCTTCGTTTTTAATAATTTCTACAACGTGTGCTTCTTCTTTCTTTAATTCTGGATATGTATCGCCCATTTCTTTGACCAAAGCAGGGTATAATGCAGAAAGCAACGCACCTTTGTGTCCCAATATTTGACCATGACGCATAGCACGGCGCAATATTCTGCGAATTACATATCCACGATCAGCATTACTTGGGATAACGCCATCTGCAATAGCAAATCCAACAGAACGTAAATGGTCAGTGATAATTTTGAAACTGGATTTGTTTTCTGGTGTTTCTTTGACGCCTGTCAAATCAGATACAGCATTTTTCAAGTTCACAAATAAATCTGTATCATAATTATCAAGTTTGTTTTGCATAATAGAAGCAAATCTTTCAAGCCCAGCACCAGTATCAACATTTTTCTTTGGTAATGGGTTTAATACACCATTTGCATCACGATCATATTGCATAAATACATCGTTCCAGATTTCTACAAAACGACCACCATCTTCGTTTGGACTTCCAGGTAAGCCACCAGGAACATCTGGACCAAAATCATAATGCATTTCTGAACATGGACCACAAGGACCTGTTTCACCAGCAGACCACCAGTTATCTTTATCAAGACGGATAGCGTCTTTGCCAGTAAGTTTTTTCCAAATTTCAGTTGCTTCGTCATCGCTTACGTGTGTTGTGACAACAATTCTATCTGGGTCAAGACCGAAAACTTTGGTCAATAATTCCCAAGACATTTCAATAGCACCTTCTTTGAAATAATCACCAAAAGACCAATTTCCCATCATTTCAAAGAAAGTATGATGACGACCATCAAAGCCAACATCTTCCAAATCGTTGTGTTTTCCACCAGCGCGAATACATTTTTGGACATCTGCTACACGTGGAGCAAAAGCAGGTTCAACACCTTGTAAAATGCCTTTCCATGGAACCATACCAGCAACTGTGAATAATACAGTTGGGTCGTTAGGTATCAATGAAGCAGATGGAACGATTTTATGTCCATGTTTTTCAAAGTAATCTAAAAATAATTTTCGTATTTCGTTATATGTCATAGTGTTTATTCCTTATTGTCACTGTATAATAAAATTAAAAGTAATTATATTCAATCATAAAATTGCAAAAGGGGTATATTTTATGATATAATGTAAAAAGTAGGTGGAAGAAATGAATAAAAAACCAGGATTATTATTTGCTGTATGTTTGTTAGCCTTAGTTATATTGGCTGCGTCTTTTGGTATGAATTTTGGTGGTAATCCGCCAGTGCGTTTGCCACAAGGGGTGAATCCAGCTGATGTTTTATATGTGTGTCAAAATACCGATTCTTCTTGGACTCAATTTTCTAATGCTTTGCATATGTTTAGTAAATATGCAACGATTTTATTCTTTTTTGCGTTTTTTATATTGTTATTCAGTTGGGGTTGGGCGCTTTATCAAAATCTATTAAAAGATAAATTTAATGAAGACGCATACAAAAATTCTTGGGCTTTAACAAAGTTCTTTTTCTGGGCCCTTATAATATATACTGTTTTGTTTATGACGCCGAATCATTTTAGCCGTGTTGATGTGCGTGGCGATAACCGTCAATGGGTTCTTTGTGAAAATACATCAGCCGGTGCACATGCCGTAAAATCTAAGGCTGTGACTTTGCATTAAAATATTTTTTGTCAATAATCAAGGTTTTTTGCGTGATTGAAAGATTTGGCTTGACTTAAAGCGCAGTTTTCTCTACGATTCGTTTAAGCAGTGGAGGCAATGTCTTTGGAAACCAACGATATTGTTCCAAGGGCGATGCCTTTGAAAACTGCCTAACAACCTTAAACTCTATATGAAAGGAGAAAAACATGAACAAACAAGAATTGATTGAAGCAATTGCAAATGAAGTTGAAGTTACAAAAGCAACTGCAGCTGGTTGTTTGGATGCATTCATCAACACAGTAACTAAAGTATTAAAGAAAAAAGGCGAAGTTCGCTTGGTTGGCTTTGGTACATTTACAACAGCAAAACGTAAAGCAACAACAGGTCGTAACCCACAAACAGGTGCACCAATTAAAATTGCTGCTTCTACACAACCAAAATTCCGTCCAGGTAAATCCTTGAAGGAAGCTTTGAACTAAGTTATAGTTTGTTTTAAGCAAAGGTTAAAAACATCCACAAATTTGTGGGTGTTTTTTTATGCAAATTTTCCGCTGGTATTTAGTTTTGAAATTGTTAAAATATGTATGTAACCCTAAACAAAGGAAGGATAAAATGCCAAATAAAAAAACAATCAAAAAACCAGTTGCTAAAAAAGCAATTGCAAAAACAACACCAGTTGTTGAACACAAATGTGAATGTGGTGGACATTGCCATTGTCGTGCACATGTTGTAAAACATATAATATTGTTAGTTGTCGTATTCGCTTTGGGTATGATTTGCGGAAGAATATTATTATGTGGTCATGGATATAAACATTTCCAAAAAACACACCCAGTATTTGTAAATGGATGTTTGGATATGAACTCTATTAAATGTCCAAAAATGCAAGAAAAATTATTGGCTGCTGATGTTGATGCTAATAATTGCATTTCCATTGAAGAATACAAAGCAGTTAAAAAAGAAATGAGACCAATGCGTCAAGATAGACGTGGTATGCGTGGTCCAAAAGTTGAAAAATAATTTTATGTTTTTCAAAAATAAAAGTCCTGAAAATTTTATTTCAGGACTTTTTTTTAATGTTTCATAATTCTTGATTTGCTTCTTTCCCATTCGCGTTGTTTAATCGTTTCTCGTTTATCGACTTTGTTTTTACCATAACCGATACCCAACAAAACTTTTAATTTACCGCGATTATTAAAATATAATTTCAAAGGAACGATAGTTGCACCTTTTTCTTGTAGTTTTCCAATAAGACGATTTATTTGATTGCGATGTAATAATAATTGACGTTGACGTCTTTCATCAAAGTTTATAATACGTGCTGCAGTAGGTAATTTTTGAATTTCAACACCAGCCAGAAATAAATCATTTCCACGTTTTTGAACAAATCCATCAACGATAGTGACTAAACCATAACGAACAGATTTTAATTCTGCGCCAGTCAATGAAATGCCAGCTTCAATCGTATCTTCGATTGAATAAGAAAATCGTGCTTTGCGATTTTCACTAACTTGACCAAATTTTATAATTTGACGTGGCATAATGTAGATTCTATATCAAAATTTAATGATTGCAAAGTTTTTTATTTGTTGTTGAAAACATAAGATTATTTATATATAGTATAAAGCAAGAGTGACGACACTCGTGGGTCTGATAACCCTTCTAAACGTGTCTGGGAAGACATAAAAAATCCCCAATCTATGGTTGGGGGTCCGTGAATATATTGAATAAGCGGAGCAATTCGTTTAGTTGTTATCAGTCCCCAACCGCCTTTTTATGCGGTTGTTTTTTTGTCGTATAAATAAAGGTGCATAAAATGATATTTCAGAATATGGATGAATATAGGTTTGCAACATTTTTTGTTGTTATTAAACAAGAAGAACTTAAGCAAGAACTTGGCATCAGTAATTTATATTTTGAAATGATTATAAA
>JAGHTM010000131.1 GCA_018065345.1 Candidatus Enterousia merdequi
AAACCGTATATAAAATCAGCCGAAACACGCAATCCCATATTCATCGCATGATTCAATAAATCTTGTGCTTGATTTACATTATGTTTTCGTCCCAAAAATACTAATTCTTCATCGTTCAAAGATTGAACACCAACAGACAAACGATTTACCCCATTCGAAACAAAATCTTGTAATTTGTATTTATCCAATGTTCCTGGATTAGATTCCAAAGTTATTTCTGCATTTGGTAAAACATTAAAATTTTGATTTATACATTTAATAATATTTTCAAAAACACCTATTGGCATCAAAGATGGTGTTCCACCACCAAAAAATATTGTAGGCACATCTTTTTTACCAAGTTTTTCTGCCCAGAAAACTAATTCATCACAAATAGAATTTGCATATTTTTCCCAATCTGGATTATTACATGCAACAGAAAAAAATGCACAATAATTGCATTTAGACATACAAAACGGAACATGTATATAAATATTATGTGGTAAAGACATAGTCAAATCATAATCCAAGAAAAATAAAATTCAATATAAACAAATGCTTTTTTTTACCCCTTTTTTATGATATAATGCTTTTTAAGAAAGGAAGATGAAAAGTAAGTTTTTGGCTTTTTTCTGCGCTGTTGCTACTCCGTTTATGGCTTTTGCTTCAAACGAAGGTGTGCCTTCATACTATTCAAATGGCACACAAAATACTGCAAATAGCATCGGTTATAATAAATATAAAAACTATGGATACACAAAATATGTCGGCAATACTGGTCGAAAACAAGTATTATCTTCTCAAACATATTCTTATCAGGTTCCACGTCAGCAACAAAACGCATCTATGTATCGCGGTGTTATGACTGCTAACGGAATCGCACAACCTGTTTCTGATCAAAAAACAACTGTATATGCAGATTATTCCAGAAGATTTGCAGATTTTGAATTCAAAACCGGTGTAAATTCTATTCTTGAATGGGACGATATGTGGTTTAACGAAATAAACGTTGGCGCCCAACACATATTTGATGTTCGTGGTTTTGATTTGGCTGTTTATGGTGGATATTCATACGGGAAATTAGCCAGTGGTGGTTTATCTATGGACTATGACTTGGAACCTTATGATTACGCATATCCAATGGATGGTATATTCACAATATCTATGGGCGACCAATCTGGCGACACCAGCAAATTAAAACTTGGGGTTGCTGCACATCATATATGGGATCTTGGTGGTTGGAAAATAACTCCACATATTGGGTACGAAATATTCAAACATAATTTGGAAATGTCTAATCACATGTATCCAAACCCTGGCGTATATTTGCCTTTGATGACAAATGCTGGCGACTATGTATTTGGAGATACAGCAGGAAATTATTATGCTGTTTCAACAGATGTTGCCATAGGGGACGATTCTGGATTATATCAAATTTGTATGGGTCCAGAAGATATTAAGGTTGTATTGGCTTCGTCTGGTGGCGCAAGTCTTGATGGTGCTTTGTATCCACTTGGCACTAATTTAACAACCGTAGATTACACTTCAAGCATGGGCGATATTCCATGGGGTGTCATGGAAGGCGATTGTGTTGTAATTGGTGGCGATGGTATAATTCGTGTAGATGGAACAACACACATTTATAATACAACTTGGTCTGGTTTTTATATCGGTCTGGAAGTTGAAAAACAAATGACTTTGGCTGATAAATTACGTTTCTATGCTCAAGTTAGTATGCCTAAATATTCTTCAGAGGGAACATGGCCAAACCGTGACGATTGGCAACAGAATCCAAGTTTCTTAGACGAAGGTGATAATGGTGCATTTTCTTATGAAGCAGAATTAGAATACACTTATCAATTATCTGACCGTATGCAATTATCATTAAAAGCAGATACAAATTATTTTCATATTGGTAAAATCCCTGGTGAATTATATGTTGCAGAAAGTGTCATATATTACGAAGACGA
>JAGHTM010000107.1 GCA_018065345.1 Candidatus Enterousia merdequi
TAAATTATTAGTGTTTGCCCTATTTTTATGTATAAAAATGCTTGAATTTTCGGGATATTAAATATAAAATTGTTTGGTAAATTTAACTATAAAATGGTGGCGATTATGAGTGACGATATTAAAAATATCATAGAACGTGAAACAAAATGGCAAAAGCGTTGGAAAGACGCACGTGCTTTCGTTCCAAAAAATGATGGTTCAAAACCAAAATATTATAATTTGATTGAATTTCCTTTTCCATCTGGTTCAGGATTGCATGTCGGTCATATGTTGCCTTATACTGGTATGGATGTTATGGCGCGTTTCAAGCGTATGTGTGGGTTTGATGTGCTTTATCCGATTGGTTATGATTCAATGGGGATTTCGTCTGAAAAATATGCAACTAAAATCGGAAAACATCCGCGTGATTCTGTTGCAGAACTTATCAAGATTTTTGAAAAAGATATATCTGTGATGGGCTTGTCTTTTGATCCAGAATCTACTGTGGCAACATCGGATGCTGATTTTATTAAGTGGACCCAGTGGATGTTTATTCAATTTTTTAATGCTGGCCTTGCATATAAATCTGAATTGCCAATGAATTGGTGTCCGAATTGCAAGACTAATTTAACAAACGAAGAATTGGAAGACGGATGTTGTGAACGTTGTCATGGGCCTGTTGAAAAGAAAATGAAAATGCAGTGGAATCTGGCAATGACAAAATATGCCGACAGATTGATTGATGATTTGGAATTGGTCGATTATCCAGAACGTGTTAAAACTCAACAAATAAATTGGATCGGCCGTTCCTTTGGTGCAGAAGTTGATTTTCGTGCAAGTACTGGTGATATTTTGACTGTTTATACTACGCGTGTTGATACTATATTTGGTGCGACTTTTTGTGTAGTTGCCCCAGAACACAGATGGGTTCAAAAGTGGTTGGACAATGGCAATATTAATAATTCTGTGGATGTCCAGGAATATATTGCCGCGGCTAAAGCAAAGTCTGAAATTGAAAGAACAGATGCAAATCGTACTAAAACCGGTATGAAACTTAATGGAGTTACGGTGACAAATCCTTTCAATAACCAACAGATTCCAGTATTCATTTCTGATTATGTTTTAACAGATTATGGGACTGGTGCGATTATGGCTGTGCCTGCACATGATGGTCGCGATTGGGATTTTGCTAAGAAATTTGGATTGGAAATAATACCAGTATTGGATGGTGGTGAACCTGACAAAGTTTGGGAAGGTGATGGTGCACACATTAACTCTGAATTTTTGAACGGGCTGAATAAAGAAGATGCAATCGCTGCTGCAATTAAATTCGGCACAGAACATGGTTTTGTTCGTGCTGCAAAAAAATATAAACTGAAAGATTGGGGTTTTTCACGTCAAATGTATTGGGGTGAACCTATACCATTAGTATATTGTAAAAAATGTGGTTGGGTGCCAGTACCTGAATCTGAATTACCATTATTACAACCATATATGACAGATTACAAGCCAACAGAAGATGGCGAAAGCCCACTTGCTCGTGCAACAGATTGGGTAAATACAACCTGCCCACATTGTGGTGGTGCCGCAAAACGTGAAACAGATACTATGCCGCAATGGGCTGGCTCGTCTTGGTATTTCTTACGTTATCTTGATTCAAAAAATGATAAAGAGTTTTGCTCAAAGGCTCAGATGGAAAAATGGTTGCCTGTGGATCATTATAATGGAGGTATGGAACACACAACAAGACATATGCTCTATTCTCGTTTTTGGTACAAAGCTTTGTATGATTTGGGTTTTGTGCCGGGTGTTGAACCGTATTCAAAACGTACAAGCAGTGGTTTGCTGATGGCGGCAGATGGTTCGAAAATGTCTAAATCACGTGGCAATGCTGTGCCGTCAACAGATGTTGTAAATCGTGCTGGGGCTGATGCGTGCCGTATGACCATTTTAAGTTTGGGGCCGTGGGAACAAAATGTAAACTGGTCCGAGGGAACTTTGTCTGGCGTTCAAAGATTTTTGAAACGTATCGAGTGTATGTTTGATACTCTGTCTGATGACGCGATAACACAAAAACAAGAATATTTATTGAATCATTTGATTGCAGATGTGACTGAACGTATATCGGATATGAAATTCAATACGGCGATTTCTGCAATGATGGAATTTATAAATGAATTTCCTGGTGGAAAAATGCCACGCAGTGCTTATGAAGCCCTGATTCAATTGTTGAACCCATTTGCTCCGCATTTGACAGAAGAAATGTGGGAAAAATTGGGTCATAAAGATATCTTGGTGTTTGAACCATGGCCAACATTTGATGAATCTAAATTAGTTGCTACGGAAATGACAATAGTTGTTTCTGTAAATGGAAAACGAGCAAACGATTTCACTGTTTCTGCCGATATTTCAGAAACTGATTTAATAGAAGTCGCAAAGCGAAACGCAACAAAACAATTAGACGGTGCAACAATTATAAAAACTATCGTTGTTCCGAAGAAATTGGTCAATTTCGTTGTGAAAAAATAAATTTTATATCCGTCCCCTATTTTAAGGACGGATATTTTTTGTAAAATAAAATATTGACAAATTAGTATTTTGTGTTATATTATAATCAAATTTAGGAGGTGAATATGGCAAAACAAAATATTATACCTGGAAATCAACAATGGGAAGATATCTGTGCAAGATGCGGTTTGTGCTGTTTGGTAAAATATATCGATGATTTGGGACGTGTATGGCTTACAGATATCAGATGTGATATGTTGAATCCTGAAAATGGGAATTGTTTGTGCTATTCGTCTGATTTAGAAAAACGCGATAATGGTTGTGATAGTTGTGCTAAACATAATGGCGGGGTTTTGAATTATGA
>JAGHTM010000090.1 GCA_018065345.1 Candidatus Enterousia merdequi
ACACCAGAATTTGATAAAATGGCTGAAATATCTGTCGCTTTTGAATTAGTTCGCAACGAAAACAATTTATTAAAACAGCAACACCAAGAAATCGTTGAAGAATCTTACGAAATTGCAAAGGCAGATTCTCAAATAATTGAATCTGTTTCAAAAATATCAAAAGAAAACATAGACAATCTTGAAGAAAATCTTAAAAAAATAAATAACAGCATTAGCAAATTGGGATTGACAGAAAATAAATTGATAGAACAAGCAAACAAATATTCCAACCAATTTGTAGGTGAAAAATTCGTTCCTATTGCATTAAATAAAAACTCAGATGAAAAATATGTAAAAGTTGCCGAAGATATAAAAAAATGGCACGGATTGGACAGACTAACAAAAATATTGCCATTGGGTGCACCAGTAGATAAAAACGTCATAACTTCGCAATATGGTGTTCGCCAAGACCCATTTACAAAAGAAAACAAACAACACAAAGGTATAGATTTTGCTGGTAAAATAGGTTCTGAATTATACGCTGTCGCACCAGGTCGTGTTATTTCTGCTGGCGACCGTTCCGGCTATGGAACGACCGTAGAAATTGACCATGGACTTGGTTTTACAACACTTTACGCACACTTATCCAAAATAAAAGTATCTCGTGGCGATTGGGTAAGACCTGGAACAGTTATTGGTCTTGCCGGTTCTTCTGGACGTTCAACAGGACCACATTTACACTATGAAATTCGATACAAAGGAACACCTTTTAACCCAATAAATTTTGTAAAGGAATAAAACATGTTAGCATTTACAGATTCAGATGAAAAAAAATCACCTACAGTTATAGGAGCAGGTTGTAAAATAACAGGCAACATAGATACAAACCATACTGTCCAAATTCATGGAACAGTCAATGGTAACGTTATTGCCGAAACAATCATTATTGGTCGTGGTGGCAGTGTTGTTGGAAATATCAAAGCTCGTTCTTTATTTTTACATGGTTCATTAAAAGGTGATGCAACCATAGATAATGCTAATGTTTTTTCAAACGCACAAATGACAGGAACATTATTTTACAAAACACTAAATATAACTGGAAACACCGGATTAGAATGTAAATTAGCAAAGAAAAAGGATAAAAAAGATGAATAAATCTGATATTTCTAAAGTTTATCTTGCTGGCGACCATCGTGGAGTAGGCCTTAAATTATATCTTTACGAAATGCTGATGGCAGATGGATACACTGTCGTAAATCTTGGCACAGACGATTTGAATACACCTGTAGATTTTCCTGATATCGCTGATAAATTAGCAGACGCCATGAAGGACGATGCTCAATCTCGTGGAATATTGATTTGTGGTACAGGAGCAGGGATGGAAATAGCCGCTAATCGTCATCGTCATATTCGCGCTTCTCGTGTTGACAGACCAGAACAAGCACGCGACGACCGTTTTCATGACGATATAAATGTTTTGGCTTTGGCTGCAGACGATATAGACATCGAACAAGCATTTTTATGCGCTCAATCATTTTTAGAAAGCCCTTTTGATAATATAGAACGTCGTATCCGCAGAATTCAAAAAATATCATAAAAAACGCCCAAACGGGCGTTTTTTTTTATTACCTTGAACCTTTTTGTTGTTCGTGCAAAGCCTTATTCAAATGTAAATTATATTTGAAATATTTATTTGACCCAGCAATAATATGTGACTTTATATCTTCTGGCGCGACAGAACTTTCTGCAACAGTTTTTCTTAAATCTATATCCGGACGTTTTGCGCACTTTTTAACTAAATTAAAATCACCAAATTTCTGCACATAAGCGCAACAGCCAGGAACCAAATAATCATTGTGCAAAGATTCATAATTCAAAACCCCGCCATTATGTTTAGCACAACTATCACAACCATTATCGCGTTTTTCTAAATCAGACGAATAGCACAAACAATTCCCATTTTCAGG
>JAGHTM010000015.1 GCA_018065345.1 Candidatus Enterousia merdequi
ATGCAACAAGAATCTAATAAATACGCATACAGCTTAAAAGATATGTATAAAATCCAAAAAAATTTACTGGCTGTAAACCATGCACCATTTGCACCACTAGAAGATTTCAAATTTACAACATTGTCTTTTGCCAGTGCTTACGACACACAAATTAGTTATTACAATGAACTAGATTATCGTATAAAAGAAAATATTAAATCAGACGAACCAAAAAATATAGAAACAGGTTTCTATGGTCCAGATTTTGGAGACCTGGTCCTTACAGACAGAATAAAAATAGACCCGACAGCAGAACACAGCCAGTTTGGACTTAGCGGCGACCCAAAAGACAGACACAAAACAACAGAAAATGGAAAAACATTGTTTGCAATAGAACGCAATAGTTTGTTAAAAGGCACTCGTGCTATGTTAGACCACAAACCTATTCCGCAAACATCTGAATTATTAAACACAGAAGAAATAAGTTATGATAAATTATTACAAAATGCTCAACAAACGTACAAAACATTGGGAATAAAAACTCGCTAGATATATTACTTGATACAAAATAAATAAAAAATCGTCAAATGACGATTTTTTATTTTAATATTTAACGAGATCCACGCAATCCTTGTCGTTCTTGTTTATATTTATCCAAACCATTTTGGGCTTTGATTAAATCTTCAATACTCTGAAATATATTTTTATCTTTTACAATTATACATTTTTCTTCCAAAACATCATCATCTTGAACACTTTGCAGTATAACTTTATATGTTATTTGACCTTCTTTCATCATACTCATTTTTATTTTCCCTTTTATTTTTAATCATCAATATAATTATCAAAGTAACCTTGGATATACACTATTGGCGTAGCCTTATCTCCAGAGCCAGATGTTAAATCACACAAAGACGCCAGCAACGATGTATATTGTCTTGGCGTTGTTCCTTGGGATTCCATTTTGCCTTCAAGATTACCTTTGTTTTTCACTTCTTGTTTTATTGCATTTGTTAAATCTTCACCACTTAGATTTTTGAATTTATCATCTGCAAAATTTTTAATTTTAATTTCATTTGGCGCACCTTTTAATCCAGCAGTATATGCAGGGCAAGGCACAGGATCAGCCATTTCCCAGATTTTTGTATCATAATCTTTGAAACATCCATCACCATAAACCATAACTTCAATATTTTTACCAGTTTCTTCTTTGATTTGTTTTTGAATACTTTCTACCAAATGTTGTGATTTGTCTGTATTAGGAAACAGTTTTAATCTTTCTTCTGATGCTTTATTGCTTCCCAACAAACCGTATTTACATTTTTCATTAAAGAAATCTGTTAAACTTAAAACAAACTTGTACCCAATCTTTTTCAGCTGTTGTTTTGTTGCTTCTCTTGTATGGATATCAGCAGCAATACAAACATCGTTTTCAGAAAAACTTATATTATTCACATCAGGAACAATAACACATTCTTTGTTTTCTGATTCAACAATAGATTTATAATATTCATCATAATTCATTTTAGTTATAGGATGATTATTTCTTACATTACCAACTTCATCTATTTCTGGCATAGAGATAATAATTTTTTTACCAACACCTCTTGCGATACCTTTCAATAACATAGCAAATCTATTTCTTGAAAATATAGGATTTACGATAATTATTGTTTCTGCATTATTTGTTATACGTTTAGTTTCATTTGCTATTTCATCAACAGTCACATAATTACCTTGGCATCTTGCTACCACAGATTCTGTAATTGCAACAATATCTTTATCTTTTATTGTCAAACCAGAATTTTTAACTAATTTTACTATTTCTGATTGTAAATCATCACCCTCACGAAAAATAGGTGCTCTTAAACCATAAACGGCAGTTCCAATTGTTCTTGTCATATATTTCCCCTTTTTATAAACACATGGTAAAGCCATATTTATAAAAATTCAATTATATTTTCAATCAAAAAAACAACCGGTATTTACCGGTTATTTTATTATTTTTCTAATTCATCAAGCAACCGTTTCAAATCACTTTTCACAGTCCCTTTGCATCCCATACCAGACCAATTTAATATTTCTTTACCGGTTTGGTTATCGGCGATAGACAAACTGAAGTCCCACCAAGACCAACCATTAAACATACACAATGGGAATCTTGATAAAACTATCATATATTCAGTATTTGGATATTCATTTATCGTTGCAACATATCTTGCCCCATCTGTTGACGTTGTAGATACAGCCGCATTAGCTTCATTAAAAGCATAATCAACTTTATTCACTTGTGTTTTTTTACCGACAGTCACATTATATCCACG
>JAGHTM010000076.1 GCA_018065345.1 Candidatus Enterousia merdequi
ACATTGTTTGCTAAAATCAAAGGAATTGTCACATTCAAACGTGGCAATGGCGACAGAAAAACAGTTTCTGTTGTTCCTGAATCAGAAGCAAAATAATTGAATTTTTTTTCATTGTTTGCACCGCCATTTTTTGGCGGTGTTTTTATTGTTTCTGCTTTTTTTTATTTTGTTTTTATGTTATAATTACCAATGAGAAATGAGGAAGATTTCGTATATCTTTTTCTTGTGTGCTTTGTTTACTGCAAATGTTTTTGCAGCAACTGTTTCTATATCCCGCACAATTCCAACAAAAAACGATGAAGCGGCGGTTGAACAAAAGTCTGAAAATACAAATATTCAAAATCGTTCTGCGCGTAATGTTTCAAGAACTGTTTCACGACCGGTTCCAAAAAATGAAGATGTTGTCGCACGTAAAACTGTAAATGTTGTTTCTCGTTCTGTGAATAATCGTACAAGTGCAAAAAGCCCAGAAACAAAATTAGACGCGGCTGTAAATACCGTTGGGCGCAGTGCAAGAACAGAATCAGCAAGCATAAATAATACTGCGGCTTTGCGTCGTGCTGGAATTACTTTGCGTGCATCTACTGCCGAAGTTGGTGGTCGTGCAACAATTGGAAATACTGGTATTCAAACTGGTTCAAATATTGATGAACAAGTTCGTGGGGTCAAAGGACGTGCTGCATTATCAAAAACAAAAACTGTGACAGCAGAATCTTTGGCCGAAGCAAAAGATTTAATGGAAAAAACAAATGAATTAAATAGTGTTTGCCAACAACAATATAACGAATGTATGGATCAATTTTGTGCTGTGGTTGATGCTAATCAAAAAAGATGTTCTTGTTCGGCTAATTTGGCCAGATATGCTAAGGTTCAAGAAGCCGTAGAAAAAGCAAATTCAGAATTGAACGATGTTGCACAAAATATTCGTTATGTCGGTTTGTCTGCTGATGAAATTCGTGCAATTATGTCTGCAACTGAAGCGGAATTGGCAATGACTAAAACAAAAGATAATACGGAAAATCGTTCAATGTTAGATGATATTCTTGATATGGTTCAAGATCCAACATCAACAACAACTTTGACAGATACAGACAATAATTTGCTGGGAATGGATATGAATTTTGATTTTTCATCTGATTCTGCTGATATGTTTTCTGTGGACTTGTTTAATAATAATAATCAAAGTGATATTTCTTCTAAACGTGGAACTGCACTTTACAAGGAAGCAACAAAACGTTGTAAATCTGTTATTGCACAATGTAAAGATGCTGGGGGAACTGAATCTCAGATAACTGGAAACTATGATTTGGCTATTGCAAAAGATTGTATTGCGTATGAACAAGGTTTGGAAAAATTAAATACTACATTGGTTAATAATGTGCGAAGTGCTAATATGATGCTTCAAAAAGCACGTTTGGCTGTGTTACAAAATAAAAACGAATACGATATCAAGGGATGTATAGGTGCACTTGAAAAATGTATGTATGATGATATGGTGTGTGGTGAAAATTACGTGAAATGTTTGGACCCAACCAAAAAATATATTGATGAAAATGGAAATGTTGTATTGGGAAGAAATATCGCAAATATAACAGATTTCATGACAGAATATAACAATACTAAAATAAATGCGGATTTTATCAAAGCGTCTGCATCAGATATATCTTGTCCAAATCATGATGGCGCATGTATCGTTAATTATTTAATGAAAAAAATTGGAACTGGCGCAACTGTCAAAGATGGTGGATTATGTCGTGCTGTGCTTGATAAATGTCAATATTATACATACGACAGTAATACTAAACAGTCAAAATACAAACCGTATAATGAAGTTGTTGTTGGGTATATTCAACGCGCTATGGTAAATATCAAAGCAGCACAATCAAAAATAGTGTCTGATTATGCATCAACGTGTATGAACGAAGTTGAAGCATGTTATAATCAACAAAATACACAAATAACATCTTGGTCTTCGTCTGCCAATGTAGATAATATTTATAAAGTTATGACTGGTGCATGCTATAATGTCGCTTTGACATGTGGGTATGCTGTATTTGCGTATGATAAAGAAATGGGTGAGGAAATCAGAGGTTTAGATGATGATAAAGATCAAAAATTAAAATTGATAAATGGCATATCACAAATGTTCTATGAAACAATGTTGTGCCCAGAAAATTCAGAATTTATCAGTGACGATACGACAGTTCTGGTTGGTCGTGCAATGGTGAATGATAGATGCGCATGCAAGAAGGGATATGTTTTATCAAATGGTGCATGTGTAACTGCGTGTTCAACAGATCAGTTTGCTATTAATGGTGTGTGCCAAAAATGGATAGAACCAACAACATCTTGTCCAAGCGGCGCCAACGATGTTTATTTTGACGCTGTGTTTGTAAATGGCGTTTGGCGTCCAAAGAATTGCTTATGTGATGGTAATAGATGGTTTTCAATGAGCTATATACATCCTGCAACAGGATATGTAGGATTGTGTGATAAAGTGCCTACGTATGCTTCTTCTGAGTATTGTTCTAGTAGAGATAATAACACCATTGCAGAACAGGATAAAGTTCCATCTGAGTTTAATGAAAAAACAAGAGCCTGTGATTGCCCGTCCGGTTCATCGTTGGTAGAAGAGAGATGTCGTCCTAATAATGGTAATGTTGTTAAAGCTATAACTGCTTGTTATGCAATCGATTGTGTGCGAAATCCGACAGCGACAGAACAGAATAAAAACGTAGAAATGTGTGAAGTAAATGGACAAGCTAAAAAAGCTTCTTCTGGTGATGAATGTAATCATGTGAGATTCGCAAATGGTTTTCAATATAATTGTAAGTATAATGAAACAACGAAAAAAGTTGATTGTAAATAAAAAACGAACACATGTTCGTTTTTTTTTTTTATTAGTTATTCCCCAGCGTTTAATAATTTTTCCATAAACTGATTATGGATTTCTAATTCTTCGTTTGGGATTTCAAAAATTCTTTTTGGAAAATCATTTCCGATTTTTGGTGTTTTCAAAAATGCTTCGTGTTGTTCGGCTTTCAATTTATTTATATCGATTGCCGGTGCGCTGTTTTCCAATTCGTTATATACATGTGCCAAAATTTCAGC
>JAGHTM010000033.1 GCA_018065345.1 Candidatus Enterousia merdequi
GCATTATTAATTTGAGTTAAATCTAAAATTTTTGAAAAATATTTTTGTGCTTCACTATATTTTTGTTCTTTGAAATAAATCAATCCCATTGACCACAAACCATATTCAGAACCAGCATCACTTGCAACAAATCCCCATTTTTTAGCAAGTTCGTATTCACCATTTGTGTAATACAAAAAAGACAAACGACCAGCCAATCTTCCATAATCTTTATCAGCAATCTTTGACTTGAAACTTTTATCTTCTAAAATACAACGTGCTGTTTTTGAAGCCCCCGAACGTATAGCGCGCTTAAATTTATCGATAGTTTTCGTTATTTTCTTATTATATTGCTTTACTGTCCAAGTTTCAGATTGTGCAGTTTCAACATAATCTTTACCAGAAATTATATGTGGGCTTACAGGTTTCTTCACAGATGCTTTTTTTATTTGTGCGATTTTATACAATCTTTCTGAACCAGGCATATCATAATATTTATCCATCCAAGATTTTAATTCAGCCCCCTTGGTATGATATGTTTTTGAAATATATCTTTGATATAAAACTTCATTCATCAAAGATTTATCTTGTAATTTATCTTCTAATTTTCTGGCTGTTTCTATTTTTTCTTTGTCTTGTAAGATAAATATTTGTGCATAAGTTGCAGCATCATCATTAGATAATATTTCAACAGATTCTATACCCCATACAGAATGGATGCAAAAAATCGCCATAAAAATAAATATTATTTTTTTCATTTTCAAAATAAAGATGTCTTAGGTAGTTTGCAAACAATAGCGTCTTCATCTGCTTCTGGAATTTGATTTATTATTTTTTTGAAATCTGAAACTTTAGAAAACTTTCTGTACACAGAAACAAATCTTATAAAAGCAATTGGGTCTAAATTCAACAAAGAATCAGATACCATTTGTCCAACTTGAGCGCTTGTCACAGTATCATCTGCGCTTTCTGTTTCCAAACGTCTTTGAATAGAAGCGACCAATTTTTCAATTTGTTCATCACGAACATCACGATTACGACAAGCCAATTTTATAGAACGAAATAATTTTTCACGATCAAAAGGTTCTGTTTTTCCACTGTTTTTAATAACAATCAAATCACGCATTTGAATACGTTCCACAGTGGTAAATTTAGCACCACATTCATTACAAACACGTCTGCGACGAATAACCGCATCGCCAATATCTGGGCGAGAATCTGCGACCCTGCTGTCTGTAGAATTACAATATGGACATCTCATAATATTTAAGGTTAGAAAAAAAAGATTGATATGTAAAGAACAATTTATTTGTAAAAAAATTGCTTTTTCAAAAAAATCAAGTGTTTTTTTTTCAAACCGATTCGCTAAACGCTTTTTTATAGGGTCAAAATATGATAAAATATGCGTATAAGTGAGAGAGTTAAATGCAAGAATACCTAAATAAAATTTTGTGTGGTGATTGTATAGAAATCATGCGCAACATTCCAGATGCATCTGTAGATGCTATTTTTGCAGATTCTCCATATAATTTACAACTTGGTGAAAAAACTTTATACCGACCAGAAGACCAAACTGTTGCACGTGCTGTGCGTGACAGTTGGGATTATTTTGAATCGAATGCTAAATATGACGAATTCACACGTCAATGGATGGAACAATGCAAACGCATATTAAAACCAAATGGCGCAATGTGGGTTGTTGGCTCTTATCATAATATTTTCCGTGTAGGTTCTATTTTACAAGATATGGGTTTTTGGATTTTGAACGATATTGTATGGGTGAAAACAAATCCTATGCCAAACTTTCGTGGGACACGTTTTACAAATGCTCATGAAACTTTGATTTGGGCAACACCTACAAAGACAGGCAAATACACATTTAATTATGAAACTATGAAAAAATTAAATGGTGGAAAACAAATGCGTTCTGATTGGGATATGAATATATGTCTTGGCGAAGAACGTGTCAAAGACAAAAACGGAAAAAGCCTACATAACACACAAAAGCCTATGGATTTATTACGTCGTGTTATATTAGCATCTACGAAACCTGGCGATATTATTCTTGATCCATTTATGGGTTCTGGCACAACAGCGGCAGCAGCAAAAGAACTGGGGCGTCAATTCATTGGAATTGAACGCGAACAATCTTATGTTGAAGCAGCACGCGAACGCGTAGATAAAATTGAAAAAATCGATTTATCAGACATAGAAGTAACTGCACCAAAACGCGAAGCAATCAAAGTTGCATTTCGTGAATTGTTGGATGCAGGCTTACTTTATGTTGGACAAACATTAGTTGGCCCACGTGGCGACCGCGTTATGATAACCAAAGACGCACAATTAACACATACATTATATGGCAAAGCATCTATACATGTTATGGCTGCAAAAATTCAACATAGTGTAAGTTTTAATGGTTGGGATTATTGGTCTGCAGAAAAACAAGACGGTTCTTTGGTAGCCATAGATGAATTACGTAAATACGTTCGCAACATAAAACAAAATATCAAACAAGCCGCTTAAAAAAATACTATTTCTTTTTTCTCCTCTGAACAAAAAAAAAGAACACCAAACGGTGTTCTTTTTATTAACGAACAATAATATCTTTAATGACCTGCTGCATCAAATGCTTTTTTATTCAAAATACATTCATTACCACCTGATACAACACAAGCATTATTTACCAAATTACCTTGTGTTTCATAATACACAGATGCTTTTTTACAACCATTCTGGTCTTTATCAAAAGTATGACAATATTCATTCCAATCCTTTTCAAACACCACAGGAGTATTTCTATGTTGGAAATTGAAACACATTGCCTCTAAACTATTTGCATAAGTAGCATTTGAACCGTTTGCACTAGGAACAGCAGAATCTGGTAAATGTAAATTCCATTTAACATAGAAATCTTTCAAAGAATCTATGGTCAAAGATTTACCCAAAGATACAGAATTCAAACCATCCCCTACTTTGCAAGAAATATGATCTTTTTCAACCAAGGCTGTGATACCAGTAATTATAGCACCTGTTGCAGCACC
>JAGHTM010000142.1 GCA_018065345.1 Candidatus Enterousia merdequi
AAAAAAACACCCCGGATAAATCCGGGGCAATTTTTTTGGTTTGGGCAGCTGATTCCCTCGCCTTTGGCTGTGGGACATTCCTGACGATTTGACTGCATTACTTTTGTCAAATCTACTCATAGTCGAACCCGCCAACTTTGGGTTGGCGTGGTATCTAATCACTATACCCAAACAAAAAAACACCCCGGATAAATCCGGGGCAATTTTTTTGGTTTGGGCAGCTGATTCCCTCGCCTTTGGCTGTGGGGCATTCCTGACGATTTGACTGCATTACTTTTGTCAAATCTACTCATGGTCGAACCTGCCAACTTTGGGTTGGCATGGTATCTAATCACTATACTCAAACAAAAAAACACCCCAGATAAATCCGGGGCAATTTTTTTGGTTTGGGCAGCTGGATTCGAACCAACACTAACGGAGTCAGAGTCCGATGTTCTACCATTAAACTATGCCCAAATATGACAATTTATTATATATTTATTATTTGTTTTTTCAATTAAATATTTTCTTATGATATGGAAATACAAATTTTTTATGTTATAATCTCACTTGTTTAAGTATAACAAAAAGGAAGTATTATGAAAATAAAACCATTTGCTGGTGTCAGACCACCAAGAAATCTAGTATCCGAAGTTGCTTCACGTCCTTATGACGTATTGAATTCCATAGAAGCACAAAACGAAGCTGGTGAAAAATCTTTGTTACACATTATTAAACCAGAAATTGATTTCAATCCAATTGCTGATGAACACGAACAAAAAACATACGACAAAGCAGTTGAAAATTTCAAGACATGGCAAGACAAAGGCTGGCTTAAACAAGACGAAAAAGAAATGTATTACATCTATGCACAAACTATGGATGGACGCACACAATATGGTTTAGTTGCTGCTGCTAATGTTGATGACTATATGACTGGCAAAATTAAAAAGCACGAATTGACACGTAAAGACAAAGAAGACGATCGTATGATTCACGTTCGTATTCAAAATGCTAATTTGGAACCAGTATTTTTTGCATACCAAGATGTTGATGAAATGAATACTTTGGTTGCTGATTGGATTGCAAAACATGAACCAGAATATGACTTTGTCGCCGAAGACGGTTTTGGACATACTTTCTGGAAAATCGATGACGATTCTGTAAATGCTCATATCACAGAAATCTTTGCAAAAGTTCCTGCATTTTACGTTGCAGACGGACACCACAGAACTGCTGCTGCTGCACGTGTTGGTGCTGAAAAACGCGAACAAAACCCAAATCACACAGGAAACGAAGAATATAATTACTTCTTGGCTGTTATATTCCCAGAAAGCCAATTACATGTTATCGATTATAACCGCGTAGTCAAAGATTTGAATGGTTTAAGCGAAGATGAATTTTTAGCAAAATTGAAAGAATCTTTTGACGTAGTTGAAATGGGTTCTGAAATTTATCATCCAAATAAATTGCACAACTTTGCAATGTATCTTGGAAAAAAATGGTATTCATTGACAGCAAAAGCCGGAACATACAACGACAACGACCCTATTGGTGTTTTGGATGTGACAGTATTATCTAATCTAGTATTTGATAAAATATTAAACTTGGGTGATTTGCGCACATCTAAACGTATCGATTTTGTTGGTGGAATTCGCGGTCTTGGTGAATTACAAAAACGTGTAGATAGCGGTGAA
>JAGHTM010000080.1 GCA_018065345.1 Candidatus Enterousia merdequi
GAAATTTCAAATACCATAGATGGACTTGTTATCTTTTCTGTACTTAAACAAACCTTGTCTTCATCGCCAATATGGAACCAAACATCACTTTCACAAACATATGAATAATCACAAGTATTTGTACCATCATAATATATACCACCAGTTACCCCAGAAGCATATTGTTTTTCCGGACACAATTTATAACATTTATCTCTATTGAAAACTTCTGAATCAGATAAAGGATATTCGGCCGGGCATATTTCTGTCCATTGTGCATAAAATGTTTTATCTGATAATTTAGATTTATCAACAACATATTCTTTGATTGGATTTTCGCAATATTTAACACCATCACACCAACCATCAAACACAAAATCTGTTTTAGTTATTTCTGGCAACATTATTCTTTCTGTTTCTGCAGTATAACTGTTAGGTTGTAAATCAAGCACATTTCCTTTACTTATGTAAGTTATATCGTAATCATCCAACACACATTGTTTATTATACAATTTATAACCGTCTTCACAAGATTCGACTTGTATTTCACAATGATTTTGATCTGTATCTATGACATTATAATATTCACGCCATTCTGTTTCACCGACATAAGAACAAGTTGATTTTTCTGGACAAGTTAAAGCAGGGCATTCTTTATTTGTATAACATTTATGTTCTGACACAGCATATTCATCAGAATAAGGGTGAGTTTCTGGACAAACAACACAAGATAAAGTATCTGTATCTAAATACGAACCAAGTTCACATTTATCCCATTGAGCAACACACTCAAAAGTATCCATGTCAATACTTGATGTTATACTTGATACATCTTTGTCATAGAATTTAACAAAAGTATTATTTTTTGTGCACACCCAACCAGAAAACGCATGTTCTGAAGATTTTGCACATGATGTTACAAAAGGCACAGTTATATCTTCTCCTACATATACAGAACCACTAGCCAAATCGCCAATATAATTATAGTCACACTTAAAATTATATGTCATTTGATTCTGTGACCATTTAGCATATAAAACCTTATCGCCGATTGTTCCTTTGGCAATTTCAGTAATTCCATTTGTGTATTCGGCATCCAAAAACCACCCAACAAATGTATAACCATCTTTAGTTGCGTTTTCAAACACAATAGAATCTTCAACAGTATATGTAGCCGGATTATTTCGAGAGTTTTCAGCACCATCCATATTATTATAAGTTATGGTATATGTTATGATATCACAATACGCATCCGGTTGCCCATCATTTTTTATATTTTCATAACCAGTTTTACAAGAAGTTTCATACGAGCAATCATTTACTATCAAACCTTCTGCATCATCAGCAGCGCCACCGTTCGCTTGATTTAATATATGTGGGCAAGTCAAAACTTCTGTACAGTTTACAGATTTCTTCAACGTTTCATCAACAACAAAATTTCCATCAATTTCTTTTGTATAACAAGCACGACAAAATTCTGCTTCAAAATCAACAGGATCTGCAGAACCAAGATTTTCAACAGAACACATTTGACTTGAACCAGCGTCTATGCCACATTCACTTTCGTACATACACCTACGAGCATTAAGAGCCGACTCATTATATTTTACAATCATATCGCCAATCGCATTACAATTCAGCAATGCGATTGGCACAATCACAAGTATTTTTTTCAGAAAAAGATTTATATATTTCTTTATCAAATCTTTCCTTTTTACATATCAGCTTCTGAATTGTATTACATTGCTATTGACGTTTCTTCCCTGCAATTATAATTACAATCACTCTTATGCTTTCTCCAACCCATAAACTTGTAACCGCTACGTGTTGGTTCTTCAGCAGGAAGCACAAAGTTTTGTCCAACAGTACACATATCAGATTCGACATGTTCTGCTTGGCCTTCTTCTGTATCATTATAATGATATGTTATTTGAATCTTGACAGGTGTCCAAACAGCATAGAAAACCATTTTTCCTGTTTGACCTGATGGAACAGTGTAATTTCCTTTTGTTGGCACACAAGATTCTTCTGAATCTGTACTTCTGCACCATCCAACAAACGTGTAATTATCTTTTGTTGGGGTAGGCAATACGATATTTGCAGTTGTAACATCATATTGTTTTGTTGGAATATCAGCAGATTGTAATTCGTTTGCACCACAACCAACTTCATAAACTATGCCATAATTTACTAATTTCCATTTAGCAAACATAGTTATTTCTGATTCATCAGTAAAGTTAACATGTGTTTCACCATCGTTATAATCTGTGCCAGTACCATTTGCAGCAGTATTCCAGCCATCAAATTCATAACCGACTCTTGTGAACGAATTATAACTTAAAGTACAATTTGCATCATAAGTACATGTTGTATCTGCCATAACTCCAGAACCATTATTAGCATCATATTTTACAACATAGTTATTTGCAGTCCAACTTGCATAGAATATTTTTTCACCAATTTCTGTTATTCCTATACTTTGAGCCAATGCACAATTTGTTAAACTTTGATCTGTGCACCAACCAGCGAAAGTATAACCTGTCTTTGTTGGAACAGCGTTTACAGTTGCACCAACACCATAAGTATAAGTTGTTGGGGACAATCCAGTCAATGTTTGAGAGCCATCTTTATATGTTATCGGATATTCGTTTGATGTCCATTTAGCATATAAAATCTTATCACCTGTAGTTCCTTGGGCAATTTCAGTAATTTCACTTGTATATCCAGAATCTAGGAACCATCCACCAAATGTGAAACCTGTTTTAGAAGCATCTTCAAATGTAACAGAATCTTCAACAGTATATGTAGCCGGATTATTTGGAGAGTTTTCCGCACCATCCATATTATTATAAGTTATATTATATGTTATAATATCACAATACGCGTTTGGTTGCCCATTATTTTTTATGTTTTCATAACCAGTTTTACAAGATGTTTCATACGAACAACGATTGGCTTCTGCTTCTGCCACAGCTGTTTCCATCGCATTATTAGCACAATCCATAAATGCAAGTCCAGACAATCCAGAACAAATTTCTTCAACATTTACCTCTGGCATTTCTGGACAAGTTAAAACTTCCGTACAGTTTACAGATTTTTTCTTGGCATCAGTAAATTCCGTCAAATCATCTTCGTAATAACATGCACGACAGAAATCCGCATAAAAATCAACAGGGTCTGCCAAACCAAGATTTTCAACAGAACACGATTGAACATCACCAGCATCTATGCCACATTCGTTATCATAATCACATTGATGTTGTATTTTCATACCACTAGATACATTTACATTCTGACTACCGCTTGCGCTGTTTGAAACAAACACCACAGACATCATTATCAAAAACAAATTACAAAGTCTTTTCATACATTTTTTCATCTTGGTTTCCTTTTTTTATTTATCCTAACAGCTGCAAGACACTGCGACATGTTTTACAAGAACTCTTGATTTTGCGCCATCCCATAAACTTATAGCCCTTTGGTACTGCGTTTTCTTGAATATTTGGTGGTGTAAATGTGTCACCAACATTGCACATATCACCGGTAGTTTTTTGTATTATTTCTTCCACATCGATATTTTGTTCGTCATTTTTCTCGTAATGATGATATGTCAGTTGTAATTTAACAGGTTCCCATTGTGCATAAAAATCTACAAGACCGAGTTCTTCTGCTGGAATATCATAAGAACCTGCAGGTATTGGATTATCACATGGGACAGGTGATTCACGCACAGACAAACCACCAGCAGCATCTGCACCTGTATTTTGCCTGTATCCAGAACCTAATTTTTCTGTTTCATTATTTGTTGTGTTTTCAGAAGATGATTCATCATCTCTGGCTAATACTTTTTCATGGCTATAATGCATCTCTTCTGCCATATCTCGATCCCTAACTGCTTTACACCAGCCAACAAAACGATAATTTTCTTTTTCTGGGGTAGGCAATTGCACAGTCAGATTTTCAATATCATACGTAACATAATCTATACCTTCTTGTAGTCCTGAACCTGTTTGATTTCCAGAATACTCTTGATTTGCTAAACATTGTTCTATAAGTTTTTCTGACTCCAACCTTGAACAATTTTCTTGGGCCTGTATAGCCTGTGGCAATATAGAAGAACCACACTCATCTGCAATCAAATATGCCCTGTATTGAATTATGGTACAATACGCATTTGGTTGTCCATCATTATACGGCTCGCTATCAGCATAAGGACCACCATAACCATAATTACATTCTGTAGTATAAGAACACGCATTATAACGTACTCTCACTCTCATACCACTCATACCACTCGAAAGACTTTCATAATAAGCCCTGCAAGCATCCTCATCATATTCTGATGATACCATATTACAAAATTCTGGGCCTTTGCACGATGTTTCACCCGTTTCCGAAGCCATATCACAGTCACGTATATGACTTTCTGCGCTCGTAACATCTTCTGAATCTAAACTTATGGAACATGTCACAGATTTTCTTTTTTCTTCGCTAAACTCTGTTAAATCTTCTTCGGTATAACAACTCTGACAAAATGCAGCCGTAAATCTTACAGGTTCTCCATATTCCATATTTTCTGTTGAACATGTAAAAGAATCATTTGGTTGAATACCAATTTCTCTATTCACAGAACACGCAACATCGTCTCCCGCTAATGCGTTTGCACCACGACCAGCCAACACGATTGAAACAATCGCTATCAATTTGAAAATAAAAAGATTAACGTATTTCTTTTTCAAACCTTTCCTTTTTATTAATCACCTTAGTATCTGTTCTCTTCCTGGACATTCATTGCAAGTCGT
>JAGHTM010000028.1 GCA_018065345.1 Candidatus Enterousia merdequi
AAAGCATCTTATCTTTATGACACAGTGAGAAAAGGTGAATTTTGGAGCGATTATAACTGGTATTCAGTGGAGATTGACGGGGATATTTCAGGAGATATTGAGTTTTTATGGCAAAATGCAGTGTATGATGCAGATGCTTATTTTGCAGATCCAGATAACTACAAATCACCTGGAGCAATTAAACTTAAAACAATATTAATTGAATACAAAGATTAAAGGGACTATCAAATAGTCCTTTTATTTTTAAAAAGCAGTTTATTTTTAATTAATATTTTAGTATAATTAAATCAGGAAGTGAAAAGTGTACAATTTCACTCCCATAATAAAAAGGAGAGGAAAAAATGAAAAAACGTTTATTATGTTTACCATTAGTTGCAGCAATGCTCGGTGGTTGTTCTGTCTTATCGAAATTAGATGTTTTTCACTGGTTCACAGACAATAACCAAACTGGTGGCGGAAACAACACAACAGGTGGCAACACAACTGGTGGCAACACAACAGGTGGTAACACAACAGGTGGTAACACAACTGGCGGTGGAAACACAACAGGTGGTGGCAACACAACTGGTGGTGGAAACACTGGTGGCGAAGCAGTCGATGCAAATGGTTTAGAACTTGACTTCGTTACAAATTTTGCTGATTACAAAGGGGCATTCCCATATGTTGATGCAAATACAGGTACATACACTTTCGAACTCGGTGGAATTCAATTCGAAGGTCTGCAATGCTTTGTCGGAAGCTATAATAACTCAGGCTATTTAATGATGAAGAACAAAGATATGGGCGGAGGATGTGCTTACATTACACAAGTAACACCATTCGAAAAAGCAATCACAAAAGTTGAAATTGTTACAGGATCAAGTGCTTCTACAAAAGCCGCATACACAATCGTTATGGATGATGCACCAATCAATAGTGCAACTGGCGATGTGACTAAATCTGGTACAGGCGCAAATACAACAATAACAGCTACAGCTGATGCAAGCAAAGGTTGCAAATATTTTGCTGTCTATACAACAAACGCATCTGTTAATGGACAACTTGCAAAAATAAGTGTTACCGTTGCATAATATATCTCCTGATATTACTAAAAGTGCGAAATAAAATTCGCACTTTTTTCTTACTTTATTTACATAGTTTTGATATTTGTGTTAAAATATCAACATAAGAGGTGAAATTATGAATAAAAAAGGACTGATTTGTTTACCATTAATCGCAGCAATGCTTGGCGGTTGTGATTTTTCAAAAATACCTGGTGGAAGCTTGTTGGCAAAACTCGATATTTTTAACTTTTTTGGTGGAAAAGACCAAGATGGTGGCAACAACAACGGCGGCAACAATAATGGCAACAATAACCAAGGAAACACCGACAGTGGCAACAATGATCAAGTTGAACCTGATTTTGACACTGATTCAAATTTAGGCTTAGCAGAATTCTCTGGTTACAAAAGAGCCGGAAAACCAGTTGAAGGCAAAAAATATTTATTAGGATATTATGATTACGGCAGAAGAAAAATGAGATTCGCCAATG
>JAGHTM010000082.1 GCA_018065345.1 Candidatus Enterousia merdequi
CACCACATGCGTTTGGTATATCTTGGGTATATAATGCAAGAGCATTTTGTGATAATAAAAACATAAAGATTAAATATATTTTTTTCATTATTCATCAATTACTGGTCCAGCAATAAAATCGCCAGTTCCCGCATTGTAATAGAATTTACCTTCTACTTGGTCAAACATACATGGAATACCGTTTTCATCAAGAACAGGGATAAGATCCATAATTAAATTATCAGAATTATCTTTTATATAAAAACTATGTATTCTTGAAATGCACCTATCGTAGCTACCACCTGTTCTAAATAATCTAAAATTCTTATTAGATACTGTTTCCCCGTAAGGAGGTGAAAAAAAATTGGTTTCTTGATTATCCACAACTATACGATATTTATCTATTGTTATTGTGTGCAAAGTATTTATGTTGTTACTTAGATGCATTTTGTTAGAAATTGTACTTGTTGAAGTTCCTCCCCAAGCAGAGTCGCCACTAGACCCCGCGGGAAACAATCTAAACATTCCATTAGAGAAACTTGAACCGGTATCGCCCATAATAGTGCAACCAAAGCCTGTAAAACTACCAATTATAGTTGCTGACCAATTTGAATTCATATGGATGTTTGTGTCTATAAACTGCGAATCTGTATTTGCCAAATATTTAATTGGTATATAAGAGCGCCATCCCTTGAAAGTATAGCCGTATTTTGTTGGGGTAGTTGGTAATATTATATCTGAACCGGATTCACATGTTGTAGTGGCATAAATATTATCATCAATATACCAATTTAATGTTTCGGTATCGGCATATACTGTCGATATGTTTATAAATGTAAATATAACAAATAAAAATCGTAATATATGTTTTGTCATATCTCTCCCGTTTTTACACATAAATAAACCACCGGTTTTAAAACAGGTGGTTGGAGGTTAACGACAATTAGACTAATTGTGTGCCTTATTCTTTATATTCGGCAGCCCTCCAACCATAAAATTGGTTGGAGATTTAACGTCACTCTTTGACGAGTCTACAAGGTCGTTACACCCCCATTGCAAAAACACTTTGCAACATATGTATTTTATCAAAAAACTAATTTTAATACAATTGAATTTTTATATTAAAAAACGACACAAAATGTGCCGTTTTTTGTTAAACATTTTTATGTATTGCAGTATAGATAATCCCAAGGTCTGTTTTAAGCAGGGCAGTTTTTACTTTATCGCTATCATTTGTTTGTTCTGCGCCGTTTAATATCTTTTCAAAATTGCGCACAAATTGTGTTGCCTGAGAATTAAATACTTTGTCAGATTTTAATAATTCATTGATTTGCTTTTTGTTAGTAGCGTCAAATGTTTTTGCTAACCATTTTGCAAATATTTTATTATCGCCTTCGTTGTATTTCTTCCAAACTATATCTGGAATTTGAGCATTTGATGCACGTGTTAAATCAACGGCTTGTTCGTATAATTTTTCAAATAATTTATCAGCGTTTGCCATAAAGTCTTTTGTGCTTATTGGTTTGAAAGCAGACATTGGTGCGACTTTGATAGCGTCCATTGGCGCAGACGCGCGTGCAACCATCATTTGTTTGTTCAAAGATTGCATTGCTTCAACTGCTTTTGTATAGTCAGACATTAAATCTATCATTTGTTGACGTGACTCACCAGCCAAATCACCAAGTTGCACAGATGATTTGTTCATGTTTTCTAAAGATTCTGCGATAGTAGTTTTCATTGTGTTTATTTTTTCAACCAATGTATTTACTATGTTGTTCAAATTAGCACTCATCTCGCGAGAACCAGATGCTAAATCAGGCAGGGCGGTGTAATATTTTTCAATCAATTCAGATAATGGTTTTAATTGTTCTGTGGTATCTACAGACATCTTGATAAGGTTTTCTGATTGTCCAGATAATTGTGTGTGTGCTTTATTCATTTCAATCAATGTTTCACGAACACCAACTCCCATACCTTTTACAGAATTAGCAAACTCTGTGGCAGCAGATTTTGTGTTTTCAAGTGTAGTATTTGCAACACCAGAAACATCTTGTAATTCTTTGACAACACTTGTTGAAAAATCACGGATTTCTGTATTAAATAGACGGGTTAATCCAGACAATTCGTTTGCGATATTTCGTACAGATTGTGTTGTGTCTGATGTTGAAGTGCTTAAGGCGTTTATTAAATTCTCCAATACGGTTGTTTGTTTCTTTAATGAAGATTCTGCTAAACGTATGTTTCCAGCAACAACATTGGCTGTTGTTGTCATTGTATCGCCTTGTCTTAACAATTCTTTGTTTGCGTGTTTTGTAAACTCAGATAATTTTGTTAGGTAATCACTTAACAATTTATCATTATTATGCATTGTTTCATCGTATTCTGATGATGCTTTGGTCAGATTCTCAAAATTATTCGTCACATTAGTTGTAATATTAGTCAAACTTTCATCTAACGCTTTGGCAGATTCTGTCAAACTGTTCATTTTTTCAGTGTTAGCATTGAAATTAGATTGTAATTGTTCGGAAATTGTCTTTTCGGATTCAACACATTGATTTATTTGTTCTTGGATTTGTGTTGCGCGTTCTGTTGTAGTTGAAGAAGTTTCGTTTATTTTATTTAACAAAGTGTCCATTGTGGCAGAAAAGTTATCTGTAGTATGTTGGACTTCGTTCCAGCCATTTGAAGATACAATTTTATCAAGTCCATCAATAGTGTTTTCAAGTCTTTGAGACATATTAGCAACTTTTTTTGTCGCATCATCTGCAGTCGCAACAAGTTTATCGTTTTGTTCGCTAAGAGCGTTTTTTATTTGTTCTGTATGAATGATTTGGTCATTTAATGCGTTGGCCAATGTTTTGAAATTGGTATCGATTTTTGCGATTTCATCTTTGAATAGTGTTTGTAAAACACGTGTCGCATCTTTAATATTTGCTTGTTCTGGATGTGTGATAAATTCTAACAAAGAATGCATAACTTGTTGAGATTTGCGCGAAATAAAAAACAAACAAATCAATGTTATAAATAATAAAGAACCCAGTGATAATGCGATTATCAATAATGTCTGATTCATAGTATCTTTCTCCTAAAAATAACTTCCTTGAACTCTAAGGAAATATATACTAAAATATTTTCAATAAAGCAAGAGTATAAATGTCGCAAAAACAGTTTTTTTCTTCAGATCAAATTCAGGCTTCGGACCCATCTGAAAATATTTGGGTGCAAGCAAATGCAGGAACAGGAAAAACAAAAGCGTTGATTCAACGTTTGTTACGTATATTGTTCCGGTCTGGTCAATATAATGATACTAAAAACATGGGCGTTTTGTGTTTGACTTATACTAATGCCGCCGCTGGTGAAATGCGTACTCGAATTTTATCTGCTTTACGTCAATGGGCGACTGCAAATGATGAAGATTTAATAGATTTATTGGAATATGTTTCTGAAAATCAACCGGCTACACAACAAGATTTAGATTTTGCTCGTAAAATATTTTTTACATATATTGATAATCCAGATGTTTTGAAAATTAAAACAATTCACAGTTTTTGTGAAGAAATATTACATCGTTTCCCATTGGAAGCGGGTATTTCTCCTGCTTGGTCTTTGGTGTCTGGTGCCGCACAAAGTGTTTTATTAGATGAAGCATTTAATAAAATGATAATATCTTCGTTTGATAGCGAGAAAAATTCGAAGACATTGGATGCTTTTTATAAAATTATAGATATTAAATCTGAATATTTTTTGAACGATTTACGTGGCTTGTTGCTGGGGCGGTATAGATACTTTTTTCAAGTTGATAATGTTGATAATTATCGCAAATACTTTATTGAAACTACTAGAAAAATTCTAAACATACAAAACAAGATTGAATCGAATGTTAAACCAAATTATTTGAAAAATATATTGGAATATACCGGAAGTATTATAAAAACATCAAAAAAGCCGGCGGCTTATATAGTAAAAATCTTTGATTTAACCAAAAAATATATTGAAAATACTATAAATTTTGATGAATACAAATATGCATATCTTACAAAAGAAAATAATATTATACAAAACGTATTAAAACACGATGAATTGACTGTTGAAGCGCAACGTGTTTATAATGTGGAACAATATTTGTTAAACGAGGCTGTTTTTGAAAAAACAATGGCTTTGTTTGATTTATCTTTGAATTTTGCTGATACTTATCGGCAGATAAAACAAGAAAATAATTTGCTGGATTTTGAAGATTTAATTTTATACACACAAAAATTATTTTCTAAACCGGATGTTATGGGTTGGGTTTTGTCTCAACTTGATATTTCTTTGTCACATATACTGGTTGATGAAGCACAAGACACAAGTCCGCAACAATGGAATATTTTACGCAGTTTGGCCGGTGATTTCTTTACAGACGGAAATGATAGTAATAATCGTTCTATATTTGTTGTAGGGGATACAAAGCAATCTATATACGGCTTTCAAAATGCAGACCCTAAGGCTTTTTCAGAAAGTCGTGAAGCAATCGCAGAACAGATTAAACAGAATTTTCGAACAATAAAAGAAGTTTCTTTGGATCAAAGTTTTCGTTCGGTTGAGCCGATATTAAAAGCTGTTGATTATTTCTTTGATAATCCAACCATAGTGAAAGAAACGGGGTTTTATAATAATAAACACGCGTGTTTCCGCAAGGGTGAAAAAGGTTTTGTGGAAATACATAATTTATTCAAATGTGAAGAAACAGGAAGCAAGAAAAATAAATTATACGCGAATATGCTGGCAGATAAAATAGAATCTGTTATTAAACAAGAAAAATGCGAACCAAAAGACATTATGGTATTAGTACAAAAGCGAAATGCTTTTGTTAATCCATTGTCTGTTGCGTTAAAGAAAAAAGGTATAGATATTGCTGGGGCAGACAGAATAAAATTACCGGAATTTTCTGCAGTAAAAGATATGCTACACCTGGTTAGATTCTGTATAAATAATGATAATGATTATAGTCTGTGTTGAGTGTTAAAAAGTCCGTTTTATAGATTGAAAGAAGTAGATATTTTTAATTTGTGTAAAATTAAAAAAGATAAAAAAACAACGGAAAATACACTAACTATTTTTGAAATTTTGAAAGATGTTTATCCGGATATTTATAATGATTTATGCGACATAAATAAACAAGCAAAAACATTGGCGCCTTATTCGTTTTTTACTTATGTTTTGAATAAAAATAATAATCGCCAAAAATTTATATCTGCACTTGGCACACAAATAATAGATCCGTTGGAAGAATTTTTAACAATGTGTTTGGCTTATGAACGAACACAATCTGGAACATTATATCATTTCTTGAAATGGTTTATTACAGGCGATAGCGAAGTGAAACGCGATATGGATGCTGCAACAGGTGTTCGTATAATGACTATTCATGGAAGTAAAGGGTTGACTTCTAAAAAAGTATTTTTGATAGATACTGTTGCTTTTGGAAAATCTGATTCTATATTAAATGCAAATCATTTACACAATAATAAAAATTATGATATTTGGCTGTGGAAAACAGATAAAACTGAAATTGTAAATAATATTGCAGAAAAGAACAATCAAGATGGTGTTGCGGAATATTACAGATTGCTTTATGTTGCGATGACTAGGGCGGCTGACAATCTGTATGTTTATGGCTGTGATACAAGCAGAATACCAGATTTGGCGTGGCATAAAAAATTATGGACTACATTTTCTATGATAAAAGATGCAAAGGTAGATGTCGAAACAATACGGATAACAAATGACACAAAATTTGAATAGTTTTTTACAAGATTTTGAAAACAAAAAACATGCTACAGAGATTGGGACAAATATGCATGCTAAAATGCAACATATTGTTATAGATCCAAATTGTGGTGACTTTGGTGATAAACAAATAATTGAAATTATAAAAACAAAGCCGGATTTATCATATTTCTTTTCAGCCAAAGCAAAAACAGAAGTTCCAATTGCTGGTGTTGTTCATGGGTATTTTGTTAGTCGCAGAATAGATAGATTGTTGATAAACGAAGAAACAAAAACTATAGATTTTATAGATTATAAAACAGATACAGATAAAAACGCTTTTATTGAACAGTATAAACACCAATTAAAAGAATATGCTGAATTATTACGTTCTGCGTATCCAGAATATAAAATAAACGGTTATATTTTATGGCTTCATAATTGGGATTTTGATAAAATAATTTCTTGAAAAATCTGCGTATTTTTGACTATAATTTAAGCATGTTAAATAGTTTATATATTTCAAATATAGTTTTAATTGAAAAACTGAATCTTCAATTCGGTAATGGGTTGAATATCATGACTGGCGAAACGGGTGCTGGTAAAAGTATTTTGCTTGA
>JAGHTM010000034.1 GCA_018065345.1 Candidatus Enterousia merdequi
GCTGGTCGTAAAAAACAAGTTATTGTTTTAGACAGTGGTAAAAATGTTTATCCAGATGAATTAGAAGCACTTTATATGGAAATAAATGGTGTTAAAAATGTCGCTGTTTTTGAACACAAGGTAAACGATAAAACTGTTGCATACGGTGTATTCAGTGTTGAAGAAGGTATGACACTTGAAAAATTAGCGACAGAAATTGCAAATGCAAATAAAAAAGTTGCTTCTTATAAATGGGTGACACATTTTGCTATGACAACAGAAGATTTGCCTGTTACAAGCACTCAAAAAATTAAACATCATGTTGTTCTTCAAAATTTAATTGATGGGAAGTATCCAAACAAACATGAATAAGTTAATGGTTAAATACATAGGGATAGAATCATGAATATGTATCAAAAATTAGAAAACACAGTTAATCAATGGCCAGAAGTTTTATTTTTGGTTCGTGAAAACGTCACATATGCTCAGTTTATTGATCAGGTTAGGGCACGTGCTGCGACCTTAAATAAAATGGGGGTTAAACATGGTGATGTTGTTGGTGTTTTGTCTCATAACTTGCCACAGTTTCCGTTGACTTTGTTTGCGGTTTGGTATTTGGGTGCAACTGTATTGATGTTGGATACAAATTTGACACCAATTGAATACGATAAAATGTGTGAAATTGTTGGGTGTAAATTTGTTTGTGCAGAACCTTCGTTCTTTTATAAAACAGATAAATTTAAATTTTACGATATAACACGTAAAGATGATGGTATTGATTATGATTTAAGACCATATCCTTCTGAATCAACAGATGTTGCAACTTTATCTTTTACATCTGGTTCAACAGGAACACCAAAAGTTGTTCCGTTAACACATTTTAATTTAACAGAATGTGCAAATTCATTAGAAGATATGTCTGAATACTATAATCCTGGTGAAGTAATGTATGGTTTATTACCTCTTTACCATATTTTTGGATTTACAATTGGTATTTTAGCAACTCTTCATTTTGGCGGAAGTTTAGTATTACAGCCAACAATAAATCCAAAATATATATTGGATGATTTCAAAACTTTCAGACCACATGTTATACCTGCTGTGCCACGTATTTGGGAGTTGTTCCGAAATAAAATTATAAGTGGTATGCAAGCACAAAAGAAATGGCGTGTCGCATCATTTATTTTGAAGAATCAAAAAACATTGAAAGATATGGGACTTGATTTCTTTGTTCGCAAAGTTCAAGAACCGTTACTTGATATATTTGGTGGTCGTGTAAAATTGATGATTGCTGGTGGTGCTGCCACAAAACCAGAAGTTGAAAATTTCTATGAATCGCTTGGTCTTGCTTTTATCCAAGGTTATGGTTTGACAGAAACTGTTGGACCTATTTGTATTTCTAAACCAACTAACAAAAGAATGGCATATTCTGTTGGTGGACCAACATCTAATAACGAATGTGAAATTCGTAACAAAGATGAAAATGGTGTTGGTGTTTTATGGTTGCGTGGACATCAAGTATTTAATGGTTATATGAATAATCCGGAAGTTAATGCAGAAGTATTTGATCAAGATGGATGGTTTAACACTGGCGATATGATGTATGAAGACAAAAACGGTGAATTACATTTTGCTGGTCGTAAAAAACAAGTTATTGTTTTAGACAGTGGTAAAAATGTTTATCCAGATGAATTGGAAGCATTGTTTATGGAAATAAATGGTGTTAAAAATGTTGCTGTCTTTGAACACAAAGTTGGTGATAAAACTGTTGCATATGGTGTGTTTAGTGTTGATAAAAATATGACAATTGAAAAATTAGCAACTGAAATTGCAAATGCTAATAAAAAAGTTGCTTCTTATAAATGGGTGACACATTTTGCTATGACAACAGAAGAATTACCAATGACAAGTACACAAAAGGTAAAACATCATCTTGTTCG
>JAGHTM010000009.1 GCA_018065345.1 Candidatus Enterousia merdequi
GACGCTAAAATCAAAATGGGCGACAAAGTTTTTGTAAAATACCTTGGTACAGATAAACGTGGTAAAACTCGTTTGTCTATGGTCGGTATTGATCAAAAAACTGGTAAAGAAAAAAAATAATAAAAACATAAACACCCCATGATTTTCTTGGGGTGTTTTTAATGCAAAAAGGTAAAAAAATGGATATGGAAACTTTGATGGCCCAAGCCCAAGATTTACAAACCAAGATTTCAGCAGCCCAAGATTCTCTTGCAAATATGACAGTGAAGGGTATTGCAGAAAATGGTTCTGTTGTTGTTTCTATGACTGGTAAATATGATATTTTATCAGTTGTCGTTGCACCTTCGACATTAGATTTGGGTGCAGATAAAGTATCTCAACTGGTAGCAGACGCATACAAAGATGCAAAAGCAAAAGCAGATGTTTTAATTGAAAAAACTATGTCTTCTGTCACAGGTTCTTTATCTGACTAATAAAAAAATACTGGACAAATAAAAAAAATAAGTTAATATAGGTATCACTTTGGATGTTTAGCTCAGCTGGCTAGAGCATCTCGTTTACACCGAGAGGGTCAGGAGTTCGAGTCTCTTAACATCCACCAAAATTGAAACCGCCATTAGAGCGGTTTTTTATTTTTTTATTTGTTTTTTTATGATATAATTCCAAGTGTTTACATTAGAGGGAAAAATGAAACGTTATTTTTTGTTATTCTTTGCCATTTGTTTTGTATTTAATGCAAATGCGGCTATAAAAGTAAAAAATAATACAGAAATACAATACGGCCAACAAATAGCAGAAGAAAATAATATATCTGGTGATGAAGCAGAAATTATCGCCACTCTTGAAAACGATATAAAAATTCTTGATGAAGAAATTGCAAAATGCGAAAAACAAAAGAAAGGTTGGATTGCCGCAACAGTTATTGGCTCTATTGGTTTAGTAAGCACTGGTATTGCCGCAGGAGTTCAAGGCGCAAAGATAAAAGAAAAGAAAGACGATTTATCTTCTAAAAAGAAAGAACTTAAAGATCTTAAACAAGAAAGCAACGATTTAAGTAAATAAGGTTTATTTTATGAAAAACGCATTTTTATTTAGTACTATTGCAACGATAATCCCAAGCATTGTTTTTGCTGATGGCGCACGTATCACGCAACTTATAAACGAAAAGCAAGCAAAAATAGCACAACTCGAAAAATGCACAGGTTCAACAAAAGGACTTAAAATCGCTGGAATTTCGACACTTGGTTTAACTGCAGTCGGTGTTTCTGCTAATATTGCAGAAGCATCTGCTATAAAAAAATACGATTCCCAAATAGAATCGACACAAAAGAAAATAGATGAAACCGCTAAAGAAATAGAAAAAAAGAAAGAGGAATTACGCACACAAGAACAAGAAGAACAAATACGATTGGCTTCTGAAGCGCAAGCTCAAGAACAAGCAAACAAAGAAGCGCATATTTTAAGAAACGTTGCTATGCAAGATATAAATACTATAAAAAATCTTGGTAATAATGGAGATAAAGCGATTTCACACGGTTATGAACCAGAACAATTACCAAACAACCTAAGATCTCAATTTGCAACTGCAATGATAAGTTTCATTGATAGATGCCGTGGTTTAATCAAAAAAAATGGTATAGAAGAAGTATCTTTAACCCCAACCTATCAACAAACATGGCAAAATTATGCTACTACAAACACACTTCCAGAAGATTATATTTTACCAGATTTGAATGAACATATAATTGCAGAATGTAAAATAACCAAATGCTCAAAAGAAACACACACACTGAAAACACAAGGTGGTATAAGCACTTGTGTTTCAAACTCCGGTGATAACACAGAAGAAAATACCATAAATGAAAATTCTGTGGAAAAGTGCGACAAAAATGTTTTAGATGCCATGAACGCAACACTTGGAACCAAAAAAGATACCGGTTGTTTTGTACAAAAGTGCAAAGACGGATATCATCTTGAATTAAATGGTAGAAAATATGCTGTTGACGAATTTGAAGGTGTAGATTTAAATATGAAGTGCGTTAAAGACGCCGTTGTAAAAAAAGCTACAGATTGGACACAACAAGAAAAACAAGAAAAACCTGACGAATTTTGCAACCAAGCATATTCATCTCAAGAAAGCAAAGCTTGTTGCCTTGAAATTTACAAAAACAAAAAAGCATCAAGTTGGAATGTTTCAGAGAAAAAATGTATTTGTAATAATGGGCTTGAATGGAAAAGCAATCAATGCCAAACAAAAATACAAAAACAACCAGAACCTGAACAAAATCCGAAAGATTTAGGCGGAAAAGTCATTACTTATTCTCGTGTGATGTCAGAATTAACATTTACTGTAAACGGAACAAAATATACCGCTTATTCATATGATGCAAAAGATGCCCAAGGGAAAAAAGTAAACTGTGGTGCCGGAAGCGAAGGGTATAACAAATGTAGCAAAATTGCAATAAGACAAAAATTAGAATCACTAGGATATACAAACATCGGTGAAATCGTTGCATATTCAGCACCAAGTAGTATATAACCCTACATCTGTTATCTGATTTGAAATCTTTATTTATCTTGATTGTCCACACACAGAACCTGTATCTGTGCCACGTTCACATCTTATTCGTGTATGATTTTTTAATGTTGTTTTTGCCAGATGTTTGCACGATGAACGTATTGTTTTGCAACTTCTGTATCAAACACAGGTTCTTCTTCAAATAAATCTTTGGTTTTTAACTTGCCTTCTGCATCTATCCAGATAGACGAATCTTGCGGAACAAGTTTGTTTATTGTGTTCAGGTTCTCCATAACATTATCCACACTTAAACCACCGCTGTATCCCATTGGGTGATTTTTATAAATCGGTTTATGCCATGCATCTGGCAAAACCCCGTTTCCACCACTGGCATCGAATAAAAGCGAAAAATTAGCCCCTGTTCTATGCATTTTCTGAACAGCTTTTTTTGTTTTTTCGTTGTATTGGAATATGAATTCTATTTGAGCAAAATCATGGATTATTTGTGCTAATTTTTTTGCGTTTATATTATCAGCTGTTTT
>JAGHTM010000101.1 GCA_018065345.1 Candidatus Enterousia merdequi
GCTCAAAAAGGTATAACACAGACAATAACAGATTTAATTGACAAGATAAAATCGCATAAAAATTTATTTGTTGCTTTGAACAAAGTAGATGCGATTGCAAAAACAACACTTTTGCCTATGGTTGCAGAAATATCAAATATGGCGGATTTCAAAGAAATATTTATGATATCTGCATTAAAAAATGATGGTGTTGCCCAAATGTTAAAATCTTTAAGTGATGTTATGCCGGAATCTCCATATTTGTTTGATAACAAAGATGCTGTTGATGTTCCTGATATGCTTTATCTTTCTGAATTGACGCGTGAAAAGATTTATAAATATATCCACAAAGAATTACCGTATCATATAAATGTTGTGACTGAAAAGGTCGAAACAGATGATGAAGGTGTTCTTGAAATATACCAAAAAATTGTTGTTAAAAATGAAGGTCATAAAAAAATAGTTGTCGGTCATGGTGGCGAACAATTAAAAAGAATTGGAACTGAGGCTCGACATGATGTCCAAGATCAGTGGGGTGTAAATGCAAGGTTGCATTTGTTTGTTCGTGTTGAAGAAAATTGGGAAGATGTGGCTGAAAATTATACTGACCAAGGCTTAGAGTTTAAATAAAAGGTTAAAGAATGAAAAAAATATTTAATGTTAATTATAAAACTTTGATGTTGGTTCCGTTTGCTACCTTTATGATGGGTTGTGTAAAGCATAAAAATGTCATAGAAGATAAAAACGATGAATATAAAATATGGGTTATAAAAGACATAAAAACCAATCAAGAAAGATTTTTTGATTATAGTAGTGCCGAGCAGTCAAATAAACATACTGATTTTGAGGTTTTTAGACCAGGAGATACGATAGAATTAAGAACTGGGTTGATGTATAATGACGAATATTTATATGAACAAACTCCGTTTGTTCATTCAAAATATTTCAAAATGAAATACAACGAAGAAGCTTTGCGTTACAGAGCAGATAGTATAAGATGGGCAAAAACTATTTTGCAACTGCGAAAAATATTTCGTGAAAACCAACAAAAAAATAAATAAATGTTACACACGTCTGATTTTAATTTTGAATTACCAAATGAATTGATAGCATCACATCCTTTGCATGAACGCGATGCTTCGCGTATGTTGGTTGTTGATGGCAAAAATACAAGTGATAAACATATTCGTGATTTTATATCTTTTTTAAGACCTGGTGACGTAGTCGTTTTTAATAATTCGCGTGTTATTCCTGCAAGATTTATAGCAGGCAATCATGAAATAACTTTGCACACATCTGTAAATGAAAAAGATTGGTGGGGACTTTGTAAGAAATTCAACAAGATAAACATTGGTGATGTTTTAACAATGGTTGATGGCACGACTATCAACGTGTTGGATAAAAATGAAGAAAGTGGATTATTGTTGCGTTTTAATTGTGATAATGTTTTTGATTTGTTGAACAAGTATGGAAAAATGCCTTTACCACCATATATGAAACGCGAAGAAGAAACAGAAGACAGAGAACGTTATCAAACTGTGTATGCAGAACCTTTGGGGTCTATGGCTGCACCAACTGCGGGACTTCATTTTACAGATGAATTATTACAAGATATTGAAAAAACAGGTGCAAAAATAATAAAAGTGACTTTGCATGTCGGTGCTGGAACTTGGATGCCAGTTAAAACAGAAAATTTGTCTGAACATAAAATGCACAGTGAATGGTGTTGTATCACAAAAGAGCAAGCAGAAATAATAAATAATGCGAAACGCATAATTGCTGTTGGAACGACATCTATGCGAACATTGGAAAGCGCATCAAAACTTGCAAAAGAAAATGGCTTTAATGGTCGTGTAATGCCAATATGTCAAACAACTGATATTTTTATTACACCTGGATATAAATTTGGTGCAGTAGATGTTTTGCTAACTAATTTTCATTTGCCAAAATCTACATTGTTTATGTTGGTGTCTGCTTTTGCTGGATTGGAAAATATGAAAAATGCGTATAAACACGCGGTGAATGAAAAATACAGATTTTTCAGTTATGGTGATTGTTGTTTGTTATTCAAAAAGGATTGCTAATGAAATTTGAACCTAAATTATATCATCTTTCAAACGGAATACCTGTTATTCTTGATGATTTTGATATAGCAACAACACTTGTTAAAATTGAATTTTATACTGGGGGGCGTGATGAAACACTAGAAGAATACGGTATAACACATTTTTGTGAACACATTTTATGCAAAGGAACTCATCGTTTCCAAAATCAAAAAGCGCGCACTGATTTTTTAGAAAACAAAGGTGGGTATGTTAATGCGTCAACAGGTTTGACATGTATTAGATTTTATGGACGAATAATTTCTGAAAATTTACCAGTGTTAATAGATGTGTTGGCTGATCAGATAAATGATTCATTGTTTGATGAACAAAAAATAGAAATAGAACGCGGAACAATACTTGATGAATTTAGACGTGATTTTGGGAAAAGCGAAAGTCAAAAACATGATTTTATAGAAAAAACTTTGTTTAATCGCTATGTACCAAACGGTGTGTTAGTTTTAGGTAACAAAAAAAATATTACATCTTTCACACGTGAACAATTGTTAGATTTTATGAAACGTCGTTTTTCCGCTGATAATTGTCAAATAATTATTTCTGGTAAAATAGATAATCAAGAAGAAATAATTCAACAGCTGGAAAAATTATTCATAAATATGTCAACACACAAAGTTTGCCAGAATAAATCTTTGAAATATACGCCGGCTGTGGCACATCAATCCAGAGATGAAATGAAAAATGTGCGAATGGTAATTGTTTTTCCAAATTTGTATCCAGATGATTATGAACATCTGAATATTAATAGGGCTGTTGGAATGTTTGAACACTATTTGGCTCAAGAATTAAGGGAAGTTTTGCGCCATCAAAATGGTTTAGTTTATTCTTTGAGTACTTGCTGTTTTGGAAATGATGATTGCTGCGTAAATGGTTTCGAAACAGAAACATCACCACAAAATATTGAAAAATTAGTAGCGTTGATGGCTAAAACTGCTTACAGAGTTTATACTGAAAACCCAATAACGTCTGAAGATATTATAAGGTTTAAAAATGCTGATAAATTACGCGATGCAATGTTTTTAGAATCTGCGGAAAGACGTAACAGTCAAATAAGTGGTTTTTTGCGGGATTTTAATCAAGTGTATAATTTTTATGCGGACAAACAAAGCATAGACAATATAAAGTTAGAAGATGTTATAAAATATTCTCGTGGTTATTTTGATGGGCCAATGTCTATAATAACCCAAGGTGCTGATTTTAATGTTGATTTGAAACAAATTTGGATAGATAATTTTAAGTAAGGTATAAGATATGTCGTTAAAATACAACTTGATTGCCAAAGATGGAAACGCACGACGCGGCAGTGTTGAAACTGCACATGGAACTTTTCAAACACCTGCGTTTATGGCAGTTGGTACAGCGGCTACGGTAAAGGCTTTGACAATGGATCAAGTCGCTGCAACAGGGACTCAGGTTATATTAGGAAATACATATCATCTTATGATGCGCCCAGGTGGTGATTTGGTTGAAAAAATGGGTGGACTTCATAAATTTGGTGGTTGGACAGGCCCTATATTGACAGATTCTGGTGGCTT
>JAGHTM010000147.1 GCA_018065345.1 Candidatus Enterousia merdequi
TAACGCGCACGAACACCGTTTTCATTCAAATAATCTGTCAATTGTTCCGCCATTTTTTTAGTTAATGTAGTAACAATTGTTCGACCTTTTGTTTTTTTCACAGTATCTAATAAATCATCAACTTGAAATTCTGTTGGACGAACATCACATATTGGGTCAAGCAATCCAGTTGGACGAATAACCTGTTCAGAAACAATCCCATTTGCTTGTTCAAGTTCCCAATTTGCAGGCGTTGCAGAAACAAATATAGTTTGTGGACGAAGTTCGTCCCATTCTTCAAATGTAAGCGGTCTGTTATCAACACACGAAGGCAATCTGAATCCATATTGTGCCAAAGTTTCTTTACGTGCCCTATCCCCACGAGACATTGCACCAATTTGCGGAACCGTCACATGGCTTTCGTCTAAAAACAACAAAGCATCTTTTGGTAAATATTCAAAAAGTGTTGGCGGTGGTTGATCAGGTAATCTTCCAGTTAAATATCTTGAATAATTTTCAATTCCACGACATGTTCCTGTTGCTTCCATCATTTCTATATCAAAATTGACCCGTTCGCGCAATCTTTGTTCTTCAACATATTTCATATTATCATGAAAATATTTTAATCTTTCTTCTAAATCAGCCCTTATATTACCAATTGCCTGTAAAACCGATGGCATAGGTGTTGCATAATGCGTATTTGGATAAACAACAATTCTATCTAGTTTTTGTAATTTACCACCAGTCAAAGTGTCAAATTCCCATATTTCATCTATCTCATCACCAAAGAAAGAAAGTTTCCAAGCCCTGTCTTGTGAATGAGATGGGAATATATCAAGAGTATCGCCCCGCGCACGAAAATCACCACGACCAAATCCAACATCATTTCTTTTATATTGAATATCTACTAAACTACGCATAACATCTTTTTCAGATATTTTATCACCAGCATTTAACACCAATTTCATTTCAGAATACTGTTCTGGAGAACCAATACCATAAATAGACGAAACAGAAGAAACAACAATAACATCTTTTTCTTCCAACATCGCACGCGTTGCACTGTGTCGCATACGATCAAGTTGTTCGTTTATCGAAGCATCTTTATCAATGTAAGTATCTGTTGTTGGAACATACGCTTCTGGCTGGTAATAATCATAAAAAGACACAAAATATTCCACATGATTATGCGGGAAAAACGATTTCATTTCTGTATATAATTGTGCAGCCAATATTTTATTTGGTGCCATTATCATAGTCGGACGCGACAAACCAGCAATTATATTGGCCATTGTAAATGTTTTTCCAGAACCTGTGACACCCAACAAAACCTGAGATTTACGGCCATTTTTTACCCCTTCTGTCAATTCAGCAATTGCAGTTGGCTGGTCACCCATAGGCTTATATTCAGATTCCAAAGAAAAAATACTTTTTATGTCTTTCATTTCATTTTTTTATTCACATACTTCAATATAATCTATTATAATCAAAATACAAGAGAAGAGAGAAAAATGTTCAAAAAGCACAAAATCTTATTTTATGTATTACCATTACTGGCTATATTAGTTATGGCTGTTGTTATAATTCCGCCTATGGTTCATTTAGAAACATTTAAGCCTAAGATTGAAAATATTATTACATCTAAAACCGGTATTCCTGTAAAAGTAAATGGTGATATACACATAAGTTTGCTTGGCGGCGCAACAATTGTGGCAGATGACATATCTGTTCCTAATGGTGTTATTTCCTCCTGTGAATTTGCTATACCATTTTTTGATATTTTTAATCTTAAAAACGCAAATTTATCTAATGACATAATTGTAAACAAAGCATCTCTTGTAATTACAAAAATTGTTCCATTTGATATAGACACAAAAATCATAGTCAAAGATTCAAAAATCAAATTTCTTAACAAAGAATATAAAATTATAAACGGTGAATTTTCTAAAAACAATGTTCACGCTCTTGTCAGAACAGACCAACACAAATATGAAATATCTTCATCAAATAAATTATTTGTTGTAAATAACAATAACAACAATCTTAAATTATCTGGTGAATTATTTGATGATGGCACAGCAAAAGCACACATAGATATAATTGCAAAAGATATAAACAAATGGTTTGAATTTGAAACACCACGTATCACAGGACAATTTCCTGTAATTTCAGATGTAAAATGGAACGGAAGTTATGATGTCGAATTTAACGATATTTCTGCACAAAATATTTCTGGGAACATACATTTACAAGAAGACGGTTATAAAATCATAAAATTATCATCTAAAAATTCTGATTATGATTTATCTTTCTTGGCAAAAAATCCTGAGATATTTCAAGAATCAACTTTAGATTTAGATTTTTATGGGAAATTAAAATTTTTTGATAAAACTTTCAGACACGTTGTAATAAACACAATTGGGCATGATAAAAAAGTAGAAATAAAGACTATTATCACAGATGACTTAATTGCAACAGACGGTATAATTGATGAATTTGGAGCACACAATATAAATATACAATCTAAACAAGATGGGTTTGATACAAAATGTTTATTTAATGGAACCCCAACAGAATGGTATTGTGAAACTTTTTCATACGGCGACATAATTTATGGAAAATTAAATGTAAACCAAGAAAACTTTACAGCAGACATAAAATCAAACAAAAAAATATCTGACTTGAAAAACATAATAAAACACACGGAAACTTTTGGAGACACAGGCATAATCATTTTTGATTTTCCAAATATGTCTGGAAAGATTACAATCAAAAATAAAAAATACAACATAGAATATAACCATCTTGATAATAAATCATTACAAGAATTCGGTGTAAATCTACCTTTTATTCCAGAATTTATGAGATTTGAAAAAGGTGATTTTGTATGGAACAAAACAACAATGTTATTTACACCAAATTCAAAAACATGGCAACTATCAACAAATAATGATTCATTTATTATTATTGGAGATGATTTTAAGAAATGGTTTCCAAAAACAAATCTTGAATCATTACGTAATTCAGATTACACAATATCTGGAAATTATAAAAAAGGAAACATATCTGATTTGAAAATAGAAATTTCTGGACATACCTTTACAGGTTCTGCAACAAACGAATCTATAACATTAAAAACAGACTTATTAAATATAGATGAATTAACAGACAAAGAATTCAAAGAAAATTATGAAGAACGTTCTTTCTTTGTGCGTTCTCCAATAACAATACCTTTTAAACTTAATGCTAATGTTGCGTTATCTGCAAACAAACTTATTTATAACAATAAAACATACAATAATTTTGTATATTCTTTACACCAAGATGTTCAAACATTTTCTATAACAGATTCTGATAGAGGGAATTTGCTTGCTACATTAAAAAAAGATAAAATTAAATACGATATAAATGTTCAATTAAATAAATTTATGGTTGATGAAAAAATATT
>JAGHTM010000058.1 GCA_018065345.1 Candidatus Enterousia merdequi
GAACAACCAGAATATATTGCCTATTCATATTTCTATGACATGACTATAAATGGCGAATTGATATTTTGTACAATGAAACAACTGTATGTGAACCGCAAAGATATTTACGATTTTATGGAACAATCATACGAATGGATTAAGAAAAATGAACCAGAATTGCGTTCCAAAATAGCCGAGGCAGAAAAATAAATTTACCCAAATGAATACAAAGTCTGACAAACAAACATTTAATACAAACTCGACAAATATAATTTATCTTTAACCTGTTCAATTTTCTAAACAAAGAATGAGATTTTTTTTATTTGAAACATTTTTTTAAGGTTTCGCCTGTATCATTCAAATCAACATATTTATTACGAATTTCTTCATCTGCTTTTAATTGTTGTTTTAATAAAACTATATCTGGATGTGATTGTAATTGTTCATTTAATTCATCAACTGCAAATTCTATATCTGATTCATTTTTTACAAAAATTGGTATTATTGAATTTGCCGCAGATTCTATAGATTTTTGTATTAAAGTTTTATTATCATCTATCACAGATAAATATGCACGTATATGTTCATCTTCATGTTGTAATATAGCATTATAAGAACATGTATTTGGTTTATGTGATATATCTATTTGGACTAAAAAATCATTATATCCAATAACTACATCTATATTTTTCAAAGCCACACAAAAACCATCTTCAATTGATGTTAAATCTGTTGTTATCTCATAATTATCAACAAAAGTAGATATAACTTTGCCATGTAAAACATCCATTGGTTCAAGAGGTTGTACAACACTTTTTTCCCAAGTTGGTGATTTTATGTTTATTTTTGGTGTTAATTTATAATCTAAACAATCATCCATAGCAAAAGATGTATATGAAATAAACAAAGATAACGATAAAAATATTATTTTTTTCAACATATATTACATTGTTTGCTTTTTTAGATATTCTGCAACAAAATTATTTCCATATGTTTTATATAATTCTTCTGCTAGCAATACTGAAGAACGTCCAGATTCAAATAAACGTAACATATTACCAAGTCCACCAAGTTCTGTATTCAAAATCACAGATTCACCATTTACAGGTCTTGATAATAATACAGCACGTTTAAGATTTGGGTATGCTTTACCTTGGATAAATGCCATTTCAAGCGGATTAAGATTCCATTTTTCATAATCACTTAAATCAGCAGCAGGATTACGGAAGAATAATACAGTTTGTGCTTGACCACGAACAACATCACCTATACCAAGTTTATCAAGAACATTTGCACGTTGGAAAGATACCATATATGCTTGACGATTTTTACGACCTTCTTGAAGACCAGCAATAAAATTATCACGGAACATTTTATTTTCAAGCATTGGTGCTGTTTCATCAATCATAATTAATGAAGGATTTCCACCAGATACAGTTATATTATTTATTCTGTGTAAAATATAAGATATCACAGCAGGAGCCAATATTTCATCTTGTAAAATTTCTGTAAAATCAAATGTGGTTAATCTTGAATTCAAATCAAGTGTATCAGTATCTTCATTAAATATATCACCATATTGTAATGGATCTATCCATTTTTTTAATTCACTACGCATTTTTCCAGTTGATGAAAAACAACTTTCATAAAGATTTTTTAATAATCTGTTTTCATCAGATAAATAATCAAAATTTACAGATACAGCACGTGCTATTTCATCCATTGATTCTGCATCAGACATATTTGTTATCATTGAAAACCATCTTCTTAAAAACATACGATTAGACGCTGTATCCGGCATTTTCAAAGGATTTAAATGCGTTAAAAACATATCTTTTGATGAATCTTTTTCTTTACCATTCATTGTTATATATTTACCATCTACTGCAAGTGTGAATATTTCAGCACCTTTGTTTCTATCAAAGAAAAACGATTTTAATTTAGGATGTCTTAAAGATTGTGCTATTAAAAATGAAAATAATGTTGTTTTACCACCACCTGTTGGACCAATTGTCAAAGTATGTCCAACCGCAGCAGGTTTATCAGAAACATGAAATTGAAATTGGTATGGTGTTCCTTGGGCTGTTGGAAAAATAACAAGTGGTCCATTTCCCCAGTCACTATTTTCAACACCAATTGGTAAAGATGATAAAGGTATACTGACCGCTGCTGTTTTTGATAACATTTTAAAACTTCGTGGAAATATATTAAATCCAGGTAATTGAGCAAAGAAAGAAACACGTGAAGCAAATGTTTCTATGACAGGTGAAATACCAAAAGAAGATGCTATTTTCTTAAATTCAGATATATTATTATTTAATTCATCAAGAGTTTTCCCAAATAACATAAACAAAGGATAATAATCAACCAAAGTTTGAACACCTGTTTTATTTTCATCCATTGAAGATTGTGCTTCACCAAGTTGTTCAAGTGTAGATTCTTCTGTTTCATCTGTTATTGTAGATTTATGTTGTTTTATCAAAGAATCTATATCACTTGATTTTAATACATTAAAACCATTCATTATTATCATTTCAGATTGAAGTGTTAAAACAGAATCAAAAAAATCTTCATCCAGATAATCAGGTGACATTTTAAAAGAAACAGCAGCAGCATAATATTTTGTATCACCACTAAAATATTCTATAACACCATTTTTTATAAAATTAACATTATCAACAGTTATATTA
>JAGHTM010000008.1 GCA_018065345.1 Candidatus Enterousia merdequi
GGTTTGTGGTCAATGGGATTGATTTATTTCAAAGAACAAAAATATAGTGAAGCACAAAAATATTTTTCAAAAATTTTAGATTTAACTCAAATTAATAATGCTCGTAAAACAGAAGCAGCATTTTGGGCGGGACGTTCTGCGTATATAAATGGTGAAAGTGATGTTGCAAAAGAATATTGGAAAATTGCAGCGGCTTATCCTATGGCTTTTTATGGTGCGCTGGCATCTACTATGTTGGGTAATACACCGGAATATGAATTTTTTGATCAAGATTGTTCAGATGAAGATATTATAACTTTGCGTGAAGATAAATATGGTAAGAAAGCATTGGCTTTGATTCAAGTTGGTCGCAAAGATAGGGCAGAACAATATTTGAAATATTTAGTCACAGTAAAATCTTCTGATAAAATGTTGCATGCGGTTAATGCTGTGTCTTCTTTGTATGGTTTGCCAAGTGTTTCTATTGCTGTATCAAGCGTAATGCGTGATAGGGGTGTTTTAGAAATAAATGATGATATTATTTATTCTGCACAATATCCTTTGCCAGATTGGGAACCTTTGGGTGGTTGGTCTATTGACAGGGCTTTGTTATTGGCTATAACAAAACAAGAAAGTGGTTTTAAACCGAACGCAAAATCAAATGCAGGTGCAAATGGTGTTATGCAAATTATGCCTGGAACGGCAAAACGTGTTGCGCGTAAAAATGATGTTAAATTGTCTGAAATCGATATGTCTAATCCAGAACATAATATGTTTTTGGGACAACAATATATTGTTGATTTACTACAGCATCAATTGATTCAAAATAATATTATAAAAATGTTGGCTGCGTATAATGCTGGTATGGGAACGCTTGTTCAATTTGAAAAAAGTTTTTCAACAACAGATCCTTTGTTGTACATAGAAAGTTTTCCTGCGTATGAAACACGTAATTATATTAAACGTGTTATGTCTAATTTATGGTTGTATCGTGCGCGTTTGAATCAACCTTTGACTGCATTGCAAGATTTAGCAGATGGACATTGGCCTTATTATAATAGCGAAGATGAATATGTTCAAAATAATATGTTAAACAAAATGTCTTTATAACAGTTATGCGAAGTGTTCCTGATTTTTCTATTGAAAAAAATTGTGGCAAAAAAATAGTTGCAGGTCTTGATGAAGCGGGACGTGGTCCTTTGTGTGGGCCTGTTGTTGCAGGTGCTGTGATTTTCAAAAAATATAATTTTGAAGATATGCCTGTTATTTCAGATTCAAAACAAATGAGTGAGAAACAACGTGATATAGCATACGACTGGATAACAAATAATCCGGATATTGTATGGGCTGTTGCGCAATGCAGTAATGTTGAAATTGATGAAATGAATATATTAAATGCGTCTTTGACTGCGATGACACGTGCGATGAATAAATTAAATGTTAAACCAGAATATTGTTTGGTAGATGGAAATAAAATGCCAAAAGATATGATTGGAGAAAGTGTTGTCAAAGGTGACGCTAAATCGCTTTCTATTGCGGCAGCATCTATTTTGGCCAAGGTGACGCGTGATAGAATTATGCGTGAATTATCAAAACAGTTTCCACAATATGATTGGGAAAAAAATGCTGGGTATCCAACACAACAACATTTGCAAGCTATCGATAAATATGGTATAAATGAATATTATAGAAAATCTTATCGTCCTGTGAAAGAAAGGTTGGAAAAAAATGACAATTCGTAATATTGAAAATGTTGATGTATGTGGCAAATATGTTTTGTTGCGTGATGATTTTAATGTTCAAATAGTAGATGGAAAAATATCAGAACCTTTTCGAATAGACGCATCTCAACCAACAATTAAATATTTAACTTCTAATGGTGCGCGTGTTGTTATTTGTGCACATCTTGGACGTCCAAAAGGTGTGAAAGACGAATCGTTATCTTTGCGAACAATAGCAGAATATATGAAAATACCTTTTATAGACGATTGCTTAAAAAAAGATTTTTTACAAAATATGAAAAATGGGGATGTTGTTTTATTAGAAAATCTTCGTTTTTATATTGGTGAAGAAGAAAACACAGATTTGTTTGCACAAGATTTATCACAAGGTTTTGATTTATATGTAAATGATGCATTTGCTGTGTCTCACAGGGATGCTGCAAGCGTTGTTGGTATTACAAAATATTTACCATCTTTTGCTGGTTTTTTATTAGAAAAAGAAATCAACAATATATCACGTGTTATGGAAAAACCGGAACATCCTTTGGTTGCTTTTGTTGGTGGTGGCAAAGTTTCTACTAAAATAGGTGTGTTAAAAAAATTTGTTTCTATTGCTGATAAAATAGTTGTTGGTGGTGCAATGGGAACAACTTTTAATTATGCACTTGGGTTGCCTGTTGGAAATTCATTATATGAAGCAAGTATGAAAAATATTGCGCTGGAAATACTAGATATGGCACGTAAAAATAATTGCGAAATATTATTACCTTTGGATAAAGCTGTTGGAAAATCATTTTCAAAAGATGAAATGCGTATAAATCGTGACATAGATAAAATTCAAGAAAATGATGTTATAATGGATGATGGCGATAAGACAATAGAACGCAATAAAAAACTATTGGAAAATGCAAAAATGGTTATTTGGAATGGCACTTTTGGTGTTACTGAATGGGGTGAAAAATGGGGTAGGGCATCTTTTGCTTTTGCAAAATCTTTAGCGTTTTTTTCAAAATCTGGAAAACTGGAAAGTGTTGTTGGTGGCGGTGATACAGTTGCTGTTTTGAATGATTGCGGTGTTTTTGATAATATGACTTATGTTTCAACCGGCGGTGGTGCTTTTCTTGAATTTATAGAAGGTAAAGAATTGCCTGGAATCAAAGCGTTAGAACAATAAATATTGATAAAAATCTTGTAAATATGGAAAAAATACTTATTTACATATTATAAAATTAGCGAATCGGCTTAAAATATGTTATAATTCAACGGAAAAAAGAGGTTTTTATTATGTCGTTAGTACCTGTAGTTATAGAAGAATCTCCAAAAGGCGAACGTTCTTTTGATATTTATTCTCGTCTTTTGCGTGACAGAATTGTTATGATTTCTGGCGAAATTGAACCAGCAATGGCTAATACTGTTGTTGCTCAATTATTATTTTTAGAATCTGAAAATCCAAATGCAGATATTTCTTTGTATATCAATACACCTGGTGGTGATGTAACTGCTGGATGGGCAATTATGGATACAATGCAATACATTAAACCAAAAGTTACAACAATTGGTATGGGATTGGTTGCATCTATGGGCTCTGTTTTGTTAGCAGCCGGCGAAAAAGGAAAACGTTTTGTTTTACCAAATACAGAAATTATGATTCATCAACCATCTTCTGGAACAAAAGGTCAAGTGACAGATATGGAAATTTCTTTGCGTGAAACACAACGTGTAAAACAAGTTATCATTAAACAAATGGCTGAATTCACAGGACGTAAAGAAAAAGAAGTTTTTGAAGCTATGGAACGAGATAACTGGATGGATGCTGAAGCTGCTAAAAAATTCGGTTTAATTGATGGTATTTTAACACGCAAATAAAGTTTATCTTAAGGGATTATAAAATGAGCGAAGATAAAAAACAGACAACAGAAGAAAAAACACAACAATTTTGTAGTTTTTGTGGAAAATCTGTATATGAAGTAAAAAAGTTGGTTAGTGGTCGTGATGTCTGCATTTGTGATGAGTGTATCAATTTATGTAATGATATTATGGCAGATGATAAACAGACACAAATAAAAAAAGATGCTTCTAAATTACCAACGCCATCACAAATTTATAATTTCTTAAATGAATACGTTATCGGTCAAGATAATGCTAAAAAAACTTTGTCTGTGGCTGTGTATAACCATTATAAACGTAATAGTGCGGCAATAGAATCTAATGTAGAAATACAAAAATCAAATATTTTAATGATAGGTTCTACTGGTACCGGAAAAACTTTGTTCGCACAAACTTTGGCTCGTGTTTTAGATGTTCCTTTTGCTATTGCAGATGCTACAACTTTGACCGAGGCAGGTTATGTTGGTGATGACGTAGAATCTGTTTTAACACGTTTATTACAAAATGCTAATTTTGATGTAGAACGTGCGCAACGTGGAATTATTTATATTGATGAAATTGATAAAATCTCACGTAAATCTGAAAATCCTTCTTTGACACGTGATGTTTCTGGTGAAGGTGTTCAACAGGCATTATTAAAACTGATAGAAGGAACGGTCGCAAATGTTCCTGCTGGTGGCGCGGGGAGAAAACATCCAGGCGAAGCAACAGTTCAATTGGACACAAGTAAAATCTTGTTTATCTGTGGTGGTGCTTTTGATGGTTTGAATAAAATTATCGCTTCACGTACTTCTGAACGTTCTGGTATTGGCTTTGGTGCAGATGTTATGGATAAAAAAGAACGCGAAGATAAGAACAGATTATCAGAAGTTCAATCAAGCGATTTAGTGCGTTTTGGAATTATTCCAGAATTGATAGGTCGTTTGCCAATAGTTACAACTTTGCAACCATTGGATGAAGATGCTTTGATTAAAATTTTAACAGAACCAAAAAATGCTATTGT
>JAGHTM010000065.1 GCA_018065345.1 Candidatus Enterousia merdequi
GATTAAAAAAGTTCCTGCTGCTGAATTTAAACAAGCTGTTGCGAACTATATTGCACAAAACCAAAAATAATATCGGTATACGGTAAAACAATAGACCACCCGATTGGGTGGTTTCTTTATAAAACATTCAATAACTTTTGTATTTCGTTATCTGGGGATAAATTTTCTTGTATATATCCACCAATATTTTCCAGAAAGTTTGTTACAGAATGGAATTTCTGACGTTCTGGTAAATAAGAATCTTGAGTTTCACCATAACCTTCCAAAATATGTTTTATATCTTCGCCATAATAATAATGCATATCACGTGCTGGTTCTGAGAAATGTGCTGCACCAAAATCTATTAAACCAGTAATCTTTTTGTGTTCTGTATCGAACATAAAATTACCAAAATGCATATCAGCGTGCACTAAAACCAATTCAACTGGATAATGAATAGAGAGATATTCATATCTTTCACGAACAGCATTTATTCGTTTAATATCTGATTGGTTGAAACATTGTTTAACTTCGTCAGAAAAGTATTCGTTAAACATAGCAATATTTTGTTTATAATCACCAACGAATAACAATTTCTTGTCGTCATTGACTTTGATAGAATGTAATTCGTGCATAACTTTGCCAATTTGACGTAAAATATCTGTTTGGGTATCTTTGTCAAAACTGTCGTGTAATTTTTTTGAATAAGTGATTCCTGGCAATAAACTTTCACCAAATACCCAACCACCATTGTTTATTTTACCGTCATAAAGAATTTTAGGGATATTAAATGACAGATTATGGTTTATCAGTTTCAAAAGGTATATTTCGTGTTCTGTATCTTTAAGGGCTTTTTCACTTGAACCTGTAATTTTGAAAACAATGTTTTTATTGACTAAACAAGTTGCTGCTAAATTACCTTTTCCAAGAACAGAAAAATCTTGAATATCTAATTCAGGAAATGTTTCTTTGATAATTGCTAGATAATCATTCATATTAAAACCTATTAGAATTTCTTTGACATATAGATAATAACGTCGTCGTCATATTTTATATCTGTATAATTTTCTAAATGTTCGTCATTTCTCCACAAACCAGTACCGTCTGGGACAAATCCATGTTTAACATACATTCTGAATGCAGAACCATAATTACTATTTACACCAACACCCAAATAAACAGTATCAGCATATTTTTTTGATATATCTTCTGCAATATTCATTAACATATTACCAACACCATTTTTTTGATATTTCTCCAGCACTCTCATATCAATAATTTCTGGCCAGCATTTACCAGCAAATGCACCCCATTGTGAATCAAAATAGACATTGATATAACCAGCAGGATTACCTTTGTATTCAGCAACCAATGAAACACATTTTCCGTCTGCTACGTCTTTCAATCTACGAAAATATCTAGCTGGTTGTTTATCCAACAACCCTTGCAAATGTTCTTCGTGGGATATTACTTCGGCATCAGATTCAACCAAATCTCTGATTAAAATATCGTTTTTATTGTAATAAATCATTTTGATTCCTTTGATTACATAGATTTTGTTGGTTTGCCAAATGTGAAGGTTGGCTTAGTTGGTTCTCCAAATGTAAAAGGTCTACTTTTAGCATACATAGTTGCCATTCTGGTTTCTATTTCCTTTATATGATTTAGGCAAAAATGTATTCCAACACCACTTGCGTTCATTATACAGTTGGCTTCTAAACAATGATCAGCACCAAACCTGTGACCTAATTTGTGTTTTATAGTGCTTTTAAGAAATTCAACATTTTGTAAATCCATAATAATTGTGTGTTTATATTCTGCTCCCCCAGAACCATTATATGCAGATATATAATTGTGTGGTATCACCAGAACAGTTGTTAATGGTGCTGTATTACCTTTGTAGATATTATCCAATTCTTGATTATAATAAAGGGATTGTAAATCAGTTATATTTGCTATGGTTGTCGGTTGGTTATTTACGATACTTTCAACCCTTTGCCAAGGCATTTCAACAATCTTAAACCAATCTTTTCGTGCAGGAAACAAATCAAAAAACTCACGAACAGCTTCAATGGCTGCTTGTTTGTGTTCTGGCGATAACAATGGCGAAATATAGATATGAATACCCATATCACCAATTTCCCAATATCCTTGCTCAACAGGTTTCTTTTTATCAAAACTAAAAGCCATATCAAATCCTTTTGCAAAATTATAACATAAATACCTAAAATCTTCAATTTTTATATATTTTGTGATATAATCATTCAATGAAAAGTATAGGAAGTCATAAATGCCAAGAATCCATATTATCGGTGCTCCAGGTTCAGGAAAAACAACATATGCTCGTAAATTAGCAAATAAATTGAATTTGCCATTGTGTTGTTTAGACGAAATATATCACGATAATTCAGGTTCTAAACCACGTAAACGCAGTGAAACAGAACGAACCAATATGGCAAAAAAGTTTGCAGCCAAACAAAATTGGGTATCCGAAGGTGCTTCTTTTTCTGATTGGGTAAATCCTATTCTTGAACGTGCAACAGAAATACATATTATTTCACCAGCCAAAACCACACGTGTATATCGTCAGATAAAACGATATATCAAAAGGAAATTAGGTATTGAAAAATCTACTTATAAAGAAACATTAAGTGGTTTGTGGGGAGGTATCAAATGGACTTGTCGTTATGAACGTGATACATTACCAATAATATTAAACAAAATACCCAAACGAACCAAGATTTATAAAATAAAAAGATAGGAAGAACAAATGCTGAAACTTGTAGAACCTTCAAAAGAATATCTGAATTCATTCTTGCAAATTATTAACGATTACAAGTTCGACACTAATCATTTTGGACGTGGTGGTATTGACCCATTGATAAAAGCTATAGACGAAAACAAAGCCGATGAATATTTAAAACAATTATCGGATTATAAAAACGCAAAAAATTTACCAGAAGGCTGGGTTCCAGAAACTAGATTTTGGTTACTGGATGATGATAATTTTGTTGGTTCTTTTTCTATTCGTCATGCTTTGACACCACATCTAGAACAAATTGGTGGACACATTGCAGCTAATATATCGCCAAAATATCGTGGCAACTATTCAAGTTTCATTGGTATAAAATTGTGTTTAGAAGAAGCCCATAAACTTGGTTTGGATCGTGTCCTTATGACTTGCGATAAAAAAAATTCTGCTTCATATCGTGCAATAATAGGGTTGATGAATATGTACGGTGGCAAACAGATAGAAGATAGTGTTGTTGACGGACATAAAGAACACCGTGTATGGGTAAATACGACAAGGAAATAATATGAAACTAACTTGGAAACAGAAAGATTTTAAAAAAGATATCGATTTTATACTGTTTCACCAGAAAGATGGAACACCTGTCTGGTGGCAAAAGCAGTTATTCAATGTGTATCCTGATTTGAATTATGAATATGCCAAATCTTTACCCGAAGAAAAACGGTTTGAATATATTACTGG
>JAGHTM010000083.1 GCA_018065345.1 Candidatus Enterousia merdequi
CCTTTCTTTTTTTCTACCTTAACATAGCAATTTATGATATAATTATCAAGAGAAAAGGGGATAAAAATGACAGAAAAAACGACAGAAATAAAAAAAGTAAAATTTACCAAAAAAGACCTTTTAACCGCTAAAAACATTGTCGCTATACTCAGAAAAGATAAACTTGACGTTTCTATTGAAGATGTTAATAAATCCATGAAAAACATGTATTTGCGTGGCACATCTTTCACAATAAACAGACATTCATCACCTGTGATTCTTAATAGCGTTACAAAAAGATTACATGTTCACCCTGCTGGATTTAATATTTTCAAACAATATTTAGAAAATAAAATAAAGGAAAAATAATGAAATTTAAATTATTATATTATGGCGATATTTTAACAAACCCAAAGAAACGGGCGCAACATATTGCCGATATTCGTATGCAATTTCATCCACAATTAAAAAAACTTGTCACATTACAGCCATGGAATAATTTGACTAAATTTATGATGCCAGATGCAGAAAAAAGTCCAATTATCACACGACATATTGGCGGAATAGACTGGAACCCAATTATAACACCTAATTTGAAAATGATTGCAGAATTAGACATATTGCTTATGCACCCTGAAATCGTAGGTGTTCCACACTCTGATATAGATAATCGGGTTAAAACAATACTTGATGGACTTCGTTGCCCACAAAACGAACACGAAATTGGTCAAAACACACCGAAAGACATTGGACCAATTTACACATTACTTGACGATGACCATTTGGTCACAAAATTGACAGTGAACACAAGCCATTTATTGGCACCTGATTTGTTTCCATGTAACATAGAAAAAACGCCTGACAGTGTATTTATGTTAATCGACGTCAATGTTCGTGTTACCGAAGGGAACCTTGAAAACCTACCGTTTATGGTATAAAAAACACCGGCAATCGCCGGTGTTTTTTTATTCTTGTGCACTAGATCTTAGAATATATTCTATCCCTCCAACACATGACATGGCACAGCCATCCACGCAACTTTCTAGAGAATATTCAGACACCCATACAGGATTAACCACCCTTGATAAAGAATCGGGATTATCGCCTATACTTGTAACTTGACACCAACAATACTCACCTCCGTCATCTATTGGGTTTCCTATTTCACCACCACCATCATACTCAGAAGAACTACATCTTGAAAAACCTTGTACTACTATACCATCTCTGGATTTTGCCCACCATTCACCACGATCTAAATCCAAACTAATTTCATTTCCGTCTTCGCCAACACTTTCTATACCAGAGCTTTCTTTGCACGCAAAACTTTCTCCGTAAAAATAAAAATCCGATGGTAAATCTTCTCGAGTTTGCATAGGACTTTCGTCTTCTATACAAAAACCATCTTGCCAAGAGCAAAATTGATCACCCCATATGCTATGATAACACTCTTGCTTTGTTTTTGCATTACTACAACCATCAAAAAAACAATTACCAAAATCCTGCCATGGACCTAGCGTGGTACAACCATCAGTATTCATGCATATATCTTCATCTGTTATAGATTCGCAATTAATTTTTGTTATTTTTACTTGCCAGCCGGCAAAGTTATATCCAGTTCTTCGTGGTGCGCTTGCTGGTAATGTTATACCACCATCGTATGTACATGTGTTTGTTGCAAACTCTGTTTCGCCATTATACCATTTCAAATTGATTGTGTTTGCTGTCCA
>JAGHTM010000132.1 GCA_018065345.1 Candidatus Enterousia merdequi
TCGTATGCAATATCAATACCAGTTAAATTTTTATATTGCTCACGTGTTGCTTTGAAATCAAGTCCAATCCAATCAACAATATCAACAACTTTCTTTAATAAATCTGGATAAAAACCGTTAGTATGCAAACCGATAGTAAATCCTAATTCACGAACCCGCTTCATATAATCTATAGTAATATTAGCCTGCATCAATGCTTCACCACCAGAAAAAACTATACCTTCTAATTTACCAACACGAGATTTTAACCAATCAAAAACTTTTTCTGGATCGTATTCGCCCTGCTCTATGGCAATAAGGTGCGAATTAGAACAATATTCGCAATTTAATGGGCAACCTTTCAAAAATAATACGGCGGCTAATTTCCCTGGAAAATCAATAGTCGTAAAGGAAACCAAGCCGCCGATTTGTAAATCTTGCATATTATCACAAACCTTATACTTATGCGGCCTTTCTCAACAATTCAGCATGACGCGCACCAGCAGTCAAAGAATTACTTTCTGTAAATGTTTTTCTTTCGCAGAATTCAGCATATTTACCAATGTTAAAGTTTTTAACAGGTCTTATATACCCCATAGAGCGTGAAAATGTTTCGCATGGTGTTCTTTGTTGGTTCATGATATATCCTCCTTTCCTTTCTTTGTTAATTTATTATTTGTGTTCGCCACATTCACAATGGCATTCGTTATTATTTGCCGCGATTTCTGCGTCACATTTTGGACAGAAATCATGACGTCCTGGTAAATAACCGTGTTTTGGACATATAGAAAATGTAGGTGTCAATGTCATATATGGCACTTTGTAATTTTCAAATATAGTCCGAATGATTTTTTCGGCTGCTTCACCACTTGATACCGGTTCGCCCATATAAAGGTGCAACATTGTTCCGCCTGTATATTTGCGTTGAAGTTCTTCTTGGTGTTCCAAAGCGACAAAAGGGTCATCTGTGAAATACACCGGTAATTGAGTTGAATTAGTATAATATGGAGCGTCTTCTGTGCCAGCAGTTAAAATATCTGGGAAATTTTTCTTATCTGTCTTAGCAAAACGATAAGCGCATCCTTCGGCTGGAGTTGCTTCTAAATTATACAAATTGCCTGTTGTTTCTTGATAATCAGCCAAGTTAGTTCTGATAAAGTCCATAACTTCCAAGACTAAGTTTTTACCAAATACTGTTGCGATATTATCGGTTCCATTTGTGAAATTCATAACCATTTCATTTGCACCATTGACACCGATAGTTGAAAAGTGATGATTCCAATTACCAAGATAACGTTTTGTAAATGGATAAAGGCCACGTTCCAAATTCTTGGATATAATTTTACGTTTGATTTCCAAAGAATCACGAGCCAAATCAAGCAAACGTTTTAATTCACGTAACAAACCTTCGCGGTCGCCCTTGTGAGTATATCCAAGACGTGCTAAATTGATTGTCACAACCCCGATAGAACCAGTTTTTTCAGCACTTCCAAACAAGCCACCACCACGTTTTAATAATTCACGAACATCTAAACGCAATCTGCAACACATAGAACGAACGTCAGATGGATTCAAATCACTGTTCAAGAAATTCTGGAAATTTGGAATACCATATTTAGCAGCCAATTCAAACAAAGGTTTTACATTTGGATGTTCCCATGGAAAATCGTCTGTAATGTTATATGTTGGAATTGGGAATGTAAAAGGACGGCCCAAAGCATCACCTTCGGTCATAACTTCGATAAATGCTTTGTTTATCATATCCATTTCTGGTTGTAAATCACCGTATGTGAAATCTACCATTTTTTTGCCTACAAAAGGACGTTGTTCACGTAAATCTTTTGGGCAAGTCCAATCAAAAGTAAAATTGATAAATGGTGTTTGGGTTCCCCAACGACAAGGCACAGAGCAATTAAATACCAATGTCTGCATAGCGTTTTTAACATCTGAATAAGATAATTTATCCAAACGAACATACGGCGCCAAATATGTATCAACCGATGAAAACGCTTGGGCCCCAGCAAATTCGTTTTGTAATGTGCCCAAAAAATTCACCATATGAGAAACCGCAGTAGCCATATGTTTAGCAGGTTCACATTGTAAATACCCAGGAACACCATTAAAACCTTCATATAATAATTCACGCAAAGACCAACCAGCACAATACCCAGTCAACCATCCCAAATCATGAATATGAAATGCTGCAGATTTATGGGCTTCGGCAATTTCTCTTGGATAAATACTTAACCAATATTCAGCGGTCATACGTTCAGAAGAACGCAAAATCAAACCACCAATAGAATAACCAATATTTGCATTTTCTTTGACGCGCCAATCAGCTTCACTTACATAGCCACCAATAACCGATACAGCATCAACCAAAGCATCACGTGTTTCGGCACGTTTTTGACGATATACGATATAACTTTCAGCTGTTTTATACGCATGTGCATCCATCAAAGTTTGAATTACTATATCTTGAATATTTTCTACATCTGGTATTTCGCCAGCATATTTTTTGTCCAGTCTTTTCAAAACATCTTGGGTAATTTTAACAATATCAGCATCAGATATTTCTGAAGTCACTGCGACAGCAGATTTTATAGCATCAAATATCTTTTTTGCGTCAAATGGAACAACTTCACCAGAACGTTTTTTTATAGAAGTCAAACCACATGTCAAAGTGGACATAACTTGAATTTTTACTTCGTTTGTCTTGTCTGCCATATCATTACCCCTTAAATTGACAAAAAATACTATATATAGTGTTCTTTTTGTTTCTTTACACACAATATACAGTATTTTTATCTAAATCTCATTATCAAAAAAAATTTTTTTTTTATTTTTTTACTTGCTTTTTTGTAATGCCCAACAGACGTGCTTTTGAGAGATTTTTCATAACATCGATTCGGTGTGTTTTTTTATACTAAATATGCTTTTGTGTCAAAATTTGTAAAAAAATAGATAAAAAACCGAATCGAAAAACATAAAAATACAAGATATGGATAAAAAAATCACAATTTACGTCAAGATATTGATTTTTTGTATATCTTATTGAAAAAAGGCTATTTTAAGATTTTTTATAAAAAGTTGTCAAAAAAATGGGATGATGGGACGACCCAAACACAAAAAGAATAGATTCGTTGCGAAAGCCACCATCCCATATATATTCTCTCTTCTCTGCTTTCGCATAATAGCATTATATCAAATAAAAAATATTTTGCAAAAAAAAGAATGCCCAATTGGGCATTCTGGTATAAGAAATATAAAATTAGTTATTGCGATAATTGCAAACAGGTTTGTCTGTGAATAACCATACACAAGCCCAAACCAAAGCAGCTAAACCAATAACAATATATATCAAACGTGTTATCATTGTCATAGGACCAAAAAGCCAAGCGACTAAATCAAATTGAAATAATCCGACCAAGCCCCAGTTCAAAGCTCCAATCAAAGATAAAGGTTTTAAAACATAACGTGTAAATGCACTCATTTTTTTCTCCTGTGGTTAAAATTATGTTAAGTCTTTTGGACACGATTATTATACCGCAATATCACATATTATTCCGCAGGAACGGTATCCTAAAGCACATATATTATATCATAAAAAAAACATCCCGTTGAACGGGATGTTTTCATTTGTGTTACCAACATCAAGATTATTCTTGTCCTGGATTTTGTTCCGAAGCTGAAGTTGTTGATGTAACAGTCCATCCACCGAATGTATAACCTGTCTTTGTTGGTTCTTCTGGTAATGTGATACTTCCATCGTAAGTACAAGTTGTTGGAGCGATTTCTGTACCACCTTGAGAATCCCATGTAAGGTTGATGGTATTTGGTGTCCATGTTGCTTTACATACTGTATCAGCATCAACACTATATGTACCGCCAGCTGCAACAATTCCATTTGTGCAAGACCAACCTGCGAATGCATAACCTGGCAATGCACATGTGTTTGCTGTTGTTGGCAAAGCTGCATATGCAGCATCATATGTAACATTAACAGTAGCAGGAGCAACACCATCTTGTGCGAATGTGGATGATGCATTTTCTGGCAAATCACCACAAGTAAATGAAATTGTATGAGGATTTGCACTATAAATAGCATACAAACTTAAACCTGCATCTGTTGTCCAAGCAGATTGTGCTTCGCCTGCTTGATAAACAACGGCACCGTCAATTGATGTACCCCATCCTTGGAATGTATAACCTTCGGCTTCTGTTATACCTGCTTCTGTCAAAGTTTTTGTTGTCCAAGCAGCATCATATGTCAAACCACCTGTAAATGTAGCAGGATCAGTTGTAGCAGCTGTACCATGACTACCTTGATAATATTTAATATCATATGACTTTGCATCCCACAAAGCTTCAAGGCTAGCACTACCACTATCTACGCCCAATGTGTTTATAACGCACTCATTACCAGTACCGGTAACTTCAGCAGCAAATGCAGGACATGCCATACAAATAACAAGTCCAGATGTTAAGAATATTTTTTTCATGTTTTTCCTTCCTTTGAATGTTTGAATAAATTCCCTTCACGAAAAGTATTATATCATATTTTCAATGTTAAAAAAAGCAAAAAAACTTTTTTTCAAAAAAAAATAAAAAAAAATCCCGATTGCTCAGGATTTTTTTCTATTACATTTGTTTTTCTTGGATAATTTTTCCATTTTCATCGTATATTTTTATACTTTTTACTTCACCATTTTGCCAATCCATTTCCATATGCAAAACACCATCTTCATTATATAATTTACTTATACCTTCTGTTTTTCCATTTACAACGTTTGCTATCACATGTATTTTACCATTTTCATAATATTCACGCTCTGTTCCGTTTTCGCGACCATCTTTGATATTCATTTCGCGCCAAACATTCCCATTTTCATAGTATTGTTTTACTAACCCATTTATTAAATTTCCATCTTGGTCAGCACAAACCACAGGATTTACATCTGTTTCTTCCAATCCAGAGCAAATAGCATCTTCACCAACGACATAAGTTTTTGTATTATTACATCCAGCCAATATCAATAATCCAGGTAATAAGAATAAAATTTTTTTCATAAAAATCTCCTTTTGTTTTTAATATTAAAACACATAAATGATAAAAAAGTCAAACAAATAAAAACCCCGACATAAATCGGGGTTTTATTCATGCAAATATTATTTTTTGCGTGGGTATTTAACTGCTGCTTGTGCTGCTGCTAAACGTGCGATAGGCACACGGAATGGAGAACAAGACACAGAATTAAATCCAATTTGATGGAAAAATTCTACAGACTCTGGATCACCACCATGTTCACCACATACACCAAGATGGATATTTTCACCTTTAGTTGCACGCGCTTTTGCCACAGCATCTTTGATTAACAAACCAACACCCAATTGATCAACGGATGCAAATGGATCAGCAACATATACACCACGTGCACGATATTCATCCAGGATTTTACCAGTATCATCACGTGACATACCTAATGTTGTTTGTGTTAAATCGTTTGTTCCAAATTCAAAGAATTCACAAGATTCTGCAATTTCATTTGCTAACAAAGCTGCTCTTGGTAATTCAATCATAGAGCCAACATGATAATTTACACTGTCACCAGTTTCTGCAAACAATGCAGCAGCAGTTGCATCTATGACAGATTTAACAATATCAACTTCCTTCTTTGAACCGACCAAAGGAACTTCAATTTCTGGAATAACTTTGACACCTGCTTTTTGGCATTCAATTGCAGCAGACAAAATTGCACGTGTTTGCATTTCACAAATTTCAGGATATGTAATAGCCAAACGACAACCACGATGTCCCAACATAGGATTTTGTTCCTTTAATGCTTCACTACGAGATTTAACGAATTCAACAGTTTTTCCGATATGTTTTGCTAATTCTTCCATATCTTCTTCTGTATGAGGTAAGAATTCATGTAGTGGTGGGTCAATCAAACGAATTGTCACTGGCAAACCATCCATAATTTTAAACAATTCAACAAAGTCTGCACGTTGATATGGCAATAATTTTTCCAAAGCAGCACGACGACCTGCTTCATCATCAGCCAATATCATTTCACGCATATCTTGAATACGAGAAGGATCAAAGAACATATGTTCTGTACGTGCCAAACCAATACCTTCTGCACCGAAATCACGTGCTTGTTTTGCATCTTTTGGTGTTTCTGCATTTGCTTTGACTGTTAAACATTTGATTTCATCAACCCATTTCATCAATGTTCCAAAATTACCAGTCAATTCAACAGATACTGTTGGAACAGCACCTTCGATAATTTGACCTTTGGCACCATCGATAGAAACCCAATCACCTTCGTGAATCACAGCACCAGATGTTGTTTTCATTGTTTTTGTTTCATAATCGATTTTAATGTCAGGAGATCCAGATACGCATGGAGTTCCCATACCACGAGCAACCACAGCAGCATGTGATGTCATACCACCACGAGCAGTGATAACACCTTGGGCAGCACTCATTCCAGCAATATCTTCTGGGGATGTTTCAAGACGGATTAACATAACTTTTTTGCCGTCTTTTTTCCATTTTTCAGCATCTTCTGCATTAAACACAGCCTGACCAACAGCAGCTCCAGGAGATGCAGGCAAGCCTGTTGCAATAACTTTCTTTTCTGCTTTTGGATCCAACATAGGATGTAATAAATGGTTCAATTGATCTGCACCAACACGCAAAATCGCTTCTTCTTTGGTCAACAAACCTTCTTCTACCATTTCTACTGCCATACGGACAGCAGCCGCTGCTGTTCTTTTACCATTACGGCATTGCAACATCCATAATTTTTTATGTTCGATAGTAAATTCCATATCTTGCATATCTTTATAGTGTTGTTCCAATTTATTACGAACATCTACTAATTGAGCATAAACTTCTGGCATTGCTTCTTCCAAAGATACGCGTCCAGATTCATCTTTTGCCATTGGTTGTGGAGTACGAATACCAGCCACCACATCTTCACCTTGGGCATTTATTAAATATTCACCATAGAATTTGTTTTCGCCAGTTGCAGGGTCACGAGAGAAGCATACACCAGTTGCAGAATCATCACCGGAATTTCCAAACACCATTGCTTGAACATTCACAGCGGTTCCCCAATCACCTGGAATATTATTCAATTTACGATATGTGATTGCTTTTTTAGACATCCAAGAGCCAAACACAGCACCGATACCTAATTTTAATTGTTCCCATGGGTCTTGTGGGAAAACTTTCCCAATTTTAACACCAATTTCTTTGAATTTTTCAACTAATTCTTTCAAATCATCTGCTGTCAATTCTGTATCGACTTTATATCCTTTGTCTTCTTTCATACGTTCAAGAGTATGTTCAAACAAATCAATATCTGCGCCTAAAACAACGTCACTGAACATCATAATAAAACGACGATAAGAATCATATGCAAATCTTTCGTTATTTGCAGCTTTTGCTAATGCTTTCACAGTTTCATCATTTAATCCTAAATTCAAAACTGTATCCATCATTCCAGGCATAGAAACACGAGCACCAGAACGAACAGACACCAATAATGGATTTTCATTATCTGCAAATTTTTTGCCCATAATAGATTCAATATGTGAAATACCAGCCTTTACTTGATCCATCAAATCAGAAGGATAAGTTTGACCATTTTCATAATAATATGTACAAACGTCGGTTGTGACTGTAAAACCAGCAGGCACTGGTAATCCAACCAAGTTCATTTCTGCCAAATTAGCACCTTTACCACCCAACAGATTACGCATATCTGCACGGCCTTCGGCGGCACCATTTCCGAAAGTATAGACCCATTTACTAGCCATAATTTCTCCTTAAAGTTTTATTAAACCGGGCGTATTTTGATAGAAAATATTCACAAATGCAAGAAAAATATTAAATTGGCTATTTTATACAAACATTGACTTTTTAATATAAATCGTCTAATCTTACATACGGTAAAAAATTTGAGGAAAAAATGTCAGAAAAAATAAAATTATCTGCAGCAATGAAAAAACAAATTTTGGAAAATATGTTTGTAAAAAACTACAAACGTATGTGGCCATATGTAAAACCAGTTTGGTTTCGCGCATTAATGACTTTGATTCTAGCCATACCAGTTGGTTCAATGGATGCTTTGATTGCATGGGCAATCAAACCATACACAGACGCTGTAATGATTGAACAAACTATGCAATCAAGTTGGTATATTCCTATTTTGATTATTGCTTTTACATCTGTCCAAGGTGGTTTAACATACATGTTAAACTATTTGAATACATGGGTTGGTGGAAAAATCACTAATGCATTAAAAGCTGATTTATTCAAAAAATTATTAACTTTTGAAACAGAATTCTTTACATCAAAAAATTCTGGTGAAATATTGATAAACTTTAATAATAACGCAGACATGGCATGTTCTGGGTTATTGTCAAATTTGAAATCTTTTGTTCAAAAGTTTTTCTCATCTGTGTCTTTAATCGTTGTGCTGTTTATCAATTCTTGGCAATTGGCTTTGGTAACAACAGCTATATTAATATGCGCCTTTTTACCAATGGCACAATTAAAAAAGCGTTTAAGTTCTGCTATGTCTGGGATGATGAGTGTTATGGCAACTTTGACTACTAAATATACAGAAACACATGCTGGTAACAGAACCATTATTTCTTATAATCTTGAACAATATCAATCAAACAGATACATAAACACGTTACATAAACACTTTAGTTTTCAAATGAAAGTATTTAAAAAGACGCGTTGGTTGACTCCTGTGATGCATATTATCTTATCTTTTGGTATTGCTTTGGCATTATGGTTTGGTTCTCATTTAATTTTAACACATCAATTGACAGCCGGTGGTTTTGTATCATTCTTGACTGCTTTGATATTGTTATATCAACCATTAAAAAGCATTGGTAATACTTACAGTTCTGTAATTATGTCCTTTTGGGCTATAGAAAGATGTTTTACTTTGTTAGATATGGAACCAAAAATAAAAGACAGAGCGAACGCCAAAGAAATGCCAGGCACACATCAACAAATAAAATTTAATAACGTATCATTTAATTATTTGAAAGATGTTCCTGTGTTAAAAAACATCAATTTAACAGTCAATCGTGGTGAAACTATTGCTATTGTTGGAAATTCAGGTGGTGGAAAAACAACTCTGGTAAATCTATTACCAAGATTCTATGATGTAAACAGTGGTTCTATCACTATTGATGATGTTGATATTCGTGATTTCACATTAAAATCATTACGTCAAAATATCAGTGTTGTTTTCCAAGATAATTTCTTATTCGAAGGAACAATTCGTGAAAATATTATGTTGGGTAATGAAAACGCAACCGAAGAACAATTACAACGCGCTATAAAATTGGCATATCTTGATGGATTTTTGAAAACTTTACAAAACGGTATTGATACACAAATCGGTGAACGTGGTGTATTATTATCTGGTGGTCAAAAACAACGTGTTGCGATTGCTCGTGCATTTTTGAAAAACTCTCCTATATTGGTATTGGACGAAGCGACATCTGCATTAGATAATAAATCAGAAGCAGTTGTTCAAAAAGCAATAGATAATTTAATGCATGACAAAACAGTATTTGTAATTGCTCACCGTTTATCAACAATCCGTAACGCAACAAAGATTATTGTTGTAAATGACGGTCAAATTGTAGAAAGTGGAACACATGATGATTTATTAAAATTAGAATGTGGAGCATATAAAATGCTTTACGATATGCAATTTAAAACAGATAACAAAGAAGCAAAACCACAAGAATAAAAAAACGCCATTTGGCGTTTTTTTATTTTCTTTTTCTAACATTTTTTTCAGGTTCTTGTTTATATACAGCCCAAATCAAAGCAATCACCCAACCGACAATTGTGCAACCTAAAAATAAATTCAAAATAAAAATAGCCAATGCATTAATATGATGACGCGAACACGCAACAAAAGTTGGTATAAAGTATATAAACGTCAAAAATAAGATAACAATTAAATCTAATAACATAAACAACTCCTTTGTACAATCATAAACTATTACTCATTTGTCACACCAAACACAGCCGACCGAAATTCTGCATTAGTTTGAATATTGGTTGTACATGATCCCGGACACTTGCTTGCACAGGTACCTTTATCTACATAACGATTGTAATAAGTCCAAGCTGGAGCTGAAATTGCTTCATATGTTCCATCCTTTTCAGCATCAAAACTTTTAGCTCTGCACCAACAGAAATTTCCTTCTGAACCAACTGGATCACCTGTTTTTGCATATTTTCCACTATTCGTTGCACATACAGCCTCTCCTTTCACAGTTCCATAAGTAAATTCTATTGCCCATTCACCAGCACCTTGAGTCAAACCATATATATCTTCGTTACTACCTGCACTATCAACCAACAACGACCATCCTCTACCTCCTGACCCATTTTCACTTATTTTGTTTGATAATGTAGTCAAATCAAACCCAAAAGGTTTTACTTTCCAACCAGAAAATATATACCCTTCTCTCGTTGGTTCATTAAGTGGCAAAACTATACCACTATCGTAAGTACAAGTTTTTGCAGTGTCATTACTTGGCGTAATTTCTGTTTCCCCATTATACCATTTCAAATTTATCGTATTTGCTGTCCATTGGGCAGATAATGTACTTGTCCCGTCTGTTGTGTTTAATGTTGTATTATCACAATTGGCTGATGTTGCATCTTTTGCAATATCAGCAAATGCTGGACACACCATAATCAAGGCCAAAAATGATGTTAATGCAATACGTTTCATAAAATCTCTCCAATATATTTATTGTCGTATTATATCACGAATCGGGTCGTCTTTCTACAAAATAAAAAAAACATAAAAAATAGTTGCGTTTTGAAAAAATTGTTCTACAGTGAAAGCCCTTTGCGCGTTTTTTTAAGATACTAAGGAAAAGAAAATGTTATATAGTCTTCGATGCAAAAACAGTTTAAAACCTATACCTGCTGATAAAATCCCACCTTTGTGGGCAATTGAAAAATATTTTAATTTTTATAATAACGAAATAAAACCATTAATGTTGCCTATTGCTACACAAAACCAAACAGGCATACATGGTATTGAAACACATACAAATGCTGTTGTGTTTCGTGGCATAGATTATGCTATTCACATGGGTAAAGACCCTATGCCAGTTGTTTTTGCTTGTGCTTTTCACGACATGGCGCGCGAAAATGATGGTTTTGATACAGAGCATGGTAAAAATGCCGTTCCAATGGCAATGAAAATAATGAAAAAATTTCCAAATTTGCTTTCTAAAGACACACAACTATCCATTTTATCTGCAATTATAAATCATACAACTGGTGAAGTTGCTTCAGATTATATTGCTGCATGTCTATGGGATGCAGACCGCACAAGATTGTCTTGGAAATACGGTTTTGATGAAAAGTTCTTTAACACTCAACGTGGTGCATTTGTAGCATCTTCAAAATTTCAACAATACTTATCTTTTCAAAGACGTTATTTTAATCATACGACGTGGTCAAAAGAATACTAATATTATTTTGTTTTCATGATTTTTTGTGATATAATACAAGAAATTATATCCAAAGGGAGAATTGTTCATGAAAACAAATATATTATTGCCAACTTTAACGGCTTTGTTTGTTGCGACTGGCGCAAATGCCGCACAATACAGACCAGTAAAAATGTCTTATGGTGCTCAAACAAGACCTTTTATTGGCGTAACACTCGGCGCACAAACCCTTAATTGGAAAGATACTTATAAAAACGCTGCCGACATAGACGATATTACTATGCCCCAAGATTTCTTTTCTTTTGGAATTGAAACCGGTTTTCGTTTTGGCAACTATCATGAAATATATAACGGTGGTTTGTCCCTTAATTTTGATATAAGCACAGGCGACAATGCAGAATATTACCCTTCGTACATCAAAGTATCAGAAAACAAAAATATGTCCATATCTGCAACGTACGATAACTATATCCGTTTAAGCGGTGATAAATTAAAACGTATAGATTTAGTTCTTGGATTTGGTGGTGGTGCTTTTGATGAAATAACAGATTACGACCATCTTGGAACATCCACATTATTCCCAGAATACCCATTCCCAAGCGATGATAATTCTTGGTCAGCCGCGGTTGCTTTGAAAGCTGGATTTGAATTTGAAATAACAGAAAACATTTCTTTATCTACAAATGCACGTATGTTTATTCCACTTAAATCCGACTATGATATAGGTTCCAGCTTTATCTTTGGCGGTTCTGTAAAATATATATTCTAAAAAAATACAAATAAAAAAAACGCCCAAACGGGCGTTTTTTTTACAATACCTTTTACATATTTTCTTTCAATGTACATCCCAAAGTTTCCAAACCATTTGCGATAACATTTCTTAATGCAGCAACCATCAACATACGATTATTTGTCGTTGCTTTATCGTTTTCATTTATCAATTTAACACCATCATGTGAAGACCACAAAGAATGGAAATTTGCAGCAACTTCTTCAAGATATTTTGTTAATAAATTTGGCGCTTTGTTTTTACCAGCACTTTCAACAACAGAAGGATAATCACCCAACATCTTAATCAATCTGCGTTCAATATCCGTTGCAGATTTATAATCATATTGTTGTTTTAACAAAGCATCTATATCTTCACCAAACAAAGTTTGATATTTTTTCAATACAGAGTTTGCACGTGCATAAGCATATTGCATATAATATACAGGATTATCTTTTGATTGTTCTTTGGCTTTTTGTAAATCAAAAGTCATTTGAGTATCTGGACTTTTTATAACCATAAACAATCTTAAAACATCTGCGTCTATTTCGTCCAAAACATCTTCTATCATTACGAAATTGCCAGCACGTTTAGACATCTTAAATGGCTTACCATCTTTTTCAAGATTTACAATTTGGCATAACACAACATCTAAATTTGCCATATTGTTTGTGACAGCACCCAATGCAGATTTAATACGTTTAACATACCCACCATGATCTGCACCCCAAACATCAACCTGCTTTTGAAAGCCACGTTTGAATTTATTCAAATGATAAGCAATATCAGAAGCAAAATATGTTGTTTCGCCATTAGAACGAGCAATCACACGGTCAGAGTCATCACCAAATTCAGTAGATTTGAATAATAATTGTTCTGTTGGAACCCAATCTTCATCAGATTC
>JAGHTM010000110.1 GCA_018065345.1 Candidatus Enterousia merdequi
TCATCAAATACTGGGACAACAAAATCATTTGTTCCCATCAAAACCAATTTCATTTAATGTCTCCGATTTACTTTACGCATCAACATTTCACGTTTTACCCCAGACAAATAGTCCATAAATAAAATTCCATCTAAATGGTCTGTTTCGTGTTGTGCAATACGTGCCATTACCCCAGACATTTCTGCAGTCAATTTTTCGCCATGTTCATTTGTCCATTCTATCACAACCGTGGACGGTCTTTTAACATTAGCATAAACAGGTAAATCATCAGCCCCCAAAACAGACAAACACCCTTCTTCCATAACAGATGTTTCATCACTTTTAGATAATATAACAGGATTTATCATGCGATAAACTTCTTCGGTATCAGGATTCATCATAACCAAAAATCTTTGTGTAATTCCAACCTGAGGCGCAGCGAGCCCAACACCATTTTGTTTGGTCATCATTTTGACCATTTCATCCATAGTTTTTAACAATTCAGGTGTCACATCAGAGACAGGCGTGCATTTTTCACGCAAAACTAAATCACCACAAAGTTTCATTTGCAACATCGACAAAACCTTTTTATAATCTATCTAAGTTGATTGTAGCAAAGGATTTTGAAATGACAACATATATTTTAGGTATGCTCTTCTTTATTATTATCTTGTTATTAGTGCTTATTTTTCGCAAATCGAACGTCGATTTATCTTCTATCCGTGAAGATAATGCGCGTCTTCGCGAAAGATTATCAGAAAGATTGGGTATGCTGTCACAAAATGCTATTGAATTAAAAAATATCAGTTCTGATATTGCTAATTTCAAAGATATTTTAATGGGCAATAAACAAGCGCGTGGAACGTTTGGCGAACGACAATTGGAAGATTTGGTTTCTGATATTATGCCACCAGAAAGTTATGCTTTCCAAAGCGTTCTATCAACAGGTGTCCGTCCAGATTGCATTATAAGATTACCATATCCACCAGGAGACATGGTTATTGACAGTAAATTTCCATTGGAAAGTTATAATAAGATTTTACAAGACAAAAACGATATAGCTGCAAAAAAACAATTTGAATTAGATGTTCGCAAACACATTGATGCTATTTCAGAAAAATACATTATACCTGGTGTGACTGCCGAATCTGCGATGATGTTTATTGCATCAGAATCTATATTTATGGAATTACACAAACAATTTCCGAATACTATTGAATATGCGGCACACAAAAAAGTATTTATAGTTTCCCCATCAACATTATGGGCAACATTAAATACTATACGTGCTGTCCTTTCAGATATAAAAATCAAACGTGTAGCGACAAAAATTAAACGCGAACTTGATTTATTATTAAGTGATTTATCAAGATTAAATGAACGCAGCGAAAATTTACAACGACATTTTTCACAAACAAGTTCAGATATTGAAAGCATACAAACATCTGTATCAAAAATTACTCCACGTGCTGAAAAGTTACGTGATATGGATTTTGGAGAAGATTAAAAAACCGGCAAACGCCGGTTTTTATTTATATTGTTTGATTATTATCTGAAATAAAAAACTTACTTTATATCTTTCTTGGTACAACGAAGACCTGTTTTTCTATTTATCCAGACATGTTCTTTTGCGATATTCATCATCGGCATATCGGACATACTATCAGAATAAGAACGAATTACATTTGGAATAATTTTATTTTCTTTTGCCCATTTATCAAATGCAATAACTTTATTTTCCCCCCAACATATAAATTCGTATTTATATGGTTTTTTTGTATCCATCTTGGAACATATAACTGCATCAAATTTCATATCAGAAACTAAACTTGGAATTAAATAATCTGGGCCAGCAGAAACCAAAACAACCATATTGCCAGCTTGTTTTTCTTTTTTTACTTGTTCTTTTGCCCATCCAAAACGTTTTTGTTTATGCTCTTTAATAACTTTTTTGGAAAAATTACATACCATTTTAGGTGTTAAAAAGTTACGAGCAACTTCGCGCCACCAAACACCTTTGAAATTTAATACCACTCCAAACACACAAAATGCTTCCAATGGTAAAAACAACCAAGGACGAGCAGAATGTTTGAAACAATATTTATAAAATTCATAATTTGAATCAGATGCAGACAAAGTTCCGTCAAAATCAAATACTACTATATTTTTTTTCTGTAACATATTTACCTATCTTTTCATTTTTTTCCTAAATCAGCATAACATAAAAAGCATCATTTATCAAATTATTTTGATTTTTGGAATCTTTTACGCATTTTTTCCATTATTGTAAATACTGCCGGTGTCAAAGTAAAAGTCCAAACCAATGATGCACACATTCCACCAATCATTACAGCACCCATAGCAACTTTCATTGCATCATCAGACCATAATTGTGGAACCATACCTGCAACAACTGCGATTGTAGTCATCCAAATCATACGTTTTTTATCCATCATTTCTTCCCATAAAACTTTTTTAGTGTCTTCGCCATTTTGAACACGAACAACAGTTGGCTCTAAAACAAGAATATTATTATTCACCACCAAACCAACTAACATAACAAAAGCCAACATCGCACCAATATTTACTGTTGCGCCAGACAAGAACAACAACACAAACACACCAGCAAAACTGGTCAAAATAGATGTCGCAATTGTAAAAGGATGAACCAAAGAATTCATTATCGCAGCCAACAACATAAATGTTAAAATTGTTGCTAGTAAAAACGCTTGTGCGATTTCGCCAGTACTTTCTTCTTGAACTTCAGACATCCCAGCAAAAGTTGCTTTGTATCCAGTCTTCCAATCTATTTTATCTATTTCTTGTTGTATCTTTGCTTGAACAGGACCAATTGTTGATTTACCCAAATTTATATCTATTTCTGTCACTCTGTTTTTATCAAGACGATAAATATTTGATGTCCCTGGTTTTGTTTCTATTGTTCCAAGTTGTGAAAGAGCGACCATACCTTTTTGAGAATTTACATAAACATTCTCAAACATAGATTGTTTTTTGAATTGTTTTTCAAATTCTAAAATCATTGGGTATTCATCACCATTTTCTTTGTATTTATAAGTATCGTTTCCAAACAATGCTGTTCGCAATGTTGAGCCAGCATTTGCATTTTGAACACCCCAAAAATTCATTTTTTCATCATCTGGAATAAAACGAATTTCATTAGCAGGTGTCTGTTGTGCAAATACAGCACTTTGGACTTCATCTATTTGGTTTATTTTTTCAACTAATTCTTTTGCATATTCATCACGAATTGTATCATCATCACCAAATACATTTAATACCAAATCAGCGCTTACACCTGCACCACTCATATTTTCACCGGCACGAATTTGGATTTCTGTGTCTTTAATTTCAGACAAATATGGCAATATTTTTTGTGCTAATTTTTTATCAGAAAGTTTTCTTTCACTTGTATCAACCAATTTTACCCGAACATCTATGTTCTGCAATCCTTTGTCCCCGATTTTCACAGTTGTAGATTTTACTTCTGGAAATTGCGTTAAAATATCTTCTATTTCTTTTGCTACTGATTCAGATTTAGCATATAAACTTCCCATCGGAGTGCGTGCTGTGATTGTTATTTCACTTGCATCCGTTGATGGAGAAAACTCATTTCCAACAAATCTCATCAAAGATGCAGACATAATCAAAGTCGCTATCGCACCAGCAATAACAACAAAAGGATGTTTTAATTGGTATTCATACCAACTGTGCAAACGAGATTTGTCATTACGTTCTTGAACAAATTTAACTTCTTTTTTCGTTTGTTTATTTTTTGATATCTTCAATAATTTTGCAATCATCATAGGTGTCAAAGTAAAAGAAAACAGCAAAGACAATAATGTTAAATACACAACTGTCATACCAAACTGCAACATAAATTGACCAGCAATTCCACCCATAAACGCAAGTGGCAAGAACACCACCACATTTGTTCCAACACCTGCTAATACAGGAACAGCAACTTTACGAGTTCCTTCTTCTGCGGCTTGGTCTGGTGTTTTTCCAGATTTTAATTCATTTAATGCAGCCTCAATCAAAATAATTGCATTAGATACTAATGTTCCAAGTGCTGTTGCATATGCCAAAAGAGTCATCGCATTTATTGTAAATCCAGAATTATCCATCAAGAAAAATCCAGACATCAAAGATACAGGTATCACAACACCAGCTATGATTGTAGAACGCCAATTACGTGTAAACCCTAACAGAACAAGTATCGTAAAGATAACACCTAGTATAATTCCATTGATCGTATCATCTGTTATGTTCGATATTTGAATTGAAGAATCTGTCACAATAGACATCGTTGTTTCTGGAAACTTTTCTTGAAGCAACGATTCAAATTCTGGCAATTTTTTATTCAACGCTTCAGAAATTTTAATTGCATTACCATCAGATGCTTTGACAACAGACATTATAACAACATTTTCACCATTGTATCTTGCACCTTTTTCTATATCACGCGCAGCATCTACCACAGAAGCAACATCTGATAATTTGAAAACTTCGCCTTCAACAGTTGTGATTTCAAGGTTGGAAATTTCTTTTACATTTTGGAATTCACCAATAAAACGAACGTTTTCGGAATTTATATCTGTTTCTATTTTTCCACCTGGAACATTCAAATTACGCATAGCGATTGCAGATACTATGTCATTTATTGTCACACCACGTGCAGCCATCAAATCTGGATCCATTGCTATACGCACAGCACGTTGACGACCACCAAAAGTATTTACAGAAGCAACACCTTTGACTGATGTAATTTTGGTAGATAAAGTATCAGAAATATATTTTTCTATTTCACGTGGATTACCACCACGAATAACAATGTCTAATACCGGTGTTTGCAAAGGATTTAATTTTGCAATCACAGGTTGTTTCAAATCATCTGGAAATTCATTGGCAAGCCCGTCTATTTTTGCTTTTACTTCATTTGCCTTGTCATCAACATTTACACCAAGATTAAATTCAGACATAACAATCGCTGTATTTTCATAAACTTGTGATGTGATTTTTTTAATACCAGCAACTTCTGACATAGCATTTTCTGCTTTCTTGACAACTTGTGTTTCAATTTCTTCACTTGAAGCCCCTGGATAAATAAATGTTGCACTTACATAAGGGAAATCAACAGACGGTGTTCTTTCAATATTCATTTTTGGGAAAGAAACTATACCAAGTATCACAAAAAACAAAACGAACATTATTGTTGTGACTGGCTTACGAATAAAGAACTTTAACATTTTATTTTTCCTTTTCTATTCTGCGATTTTAATTTTTTGATTGTCTTCTACATGTGATAAAATCACAATATCTCCAATGTTTAACCCTGATTTTATCAAAGCATTTTGTGCATCACGATTTGCAATAATAACTTTGCGCATTTTTGCTACACCATCTTGTGCAACATATACAAAATCCCCATGTATTGCAGACATTGGCACAAAAAATCCATTTATTTTATTTTCTACATATTGCAAACCATCACTACAACCATAAGTTTTTATTACATGCATCCCAGTATCTAAATCTATGTTTTTTGATACAGAAACAATTTTACAATTTGCTATTTTTTGACCAGACTTAAAATTATCAATACGTGCACCAGACACATACCCAACATTATTTTTTATTGTCAAAGGTTCTAATAAAACACCATCTGTTTTTTGCATTTCTAAAACATCTACAGGCAAACCCTTTTTGATATTATTACGCGTTATGTTAAACACATTGAAATTATTTTCTTGGGCTATGATATAAAATCTTATTCCAAAAACTGCGAATATTAAAAAGATAACAGAAATATAAACAATATTTTTGTATTTACGTGTTTTTAATTTGTTTATAAGCAATTCTAATTTTTCTGAACTAAACATTTTTATTCACCTAACTTTATTACTGATTCTTTTGCCATAATAATATTGTATTTTGCGTTTAACAAAGACATATCCATTTGATACAAAGCACCAGACACATCAGATAATTCAACAGCAGATGTTTGACCTGCAGCAAAACGATTAGCAGAAACATCGTATGATTTTTGTGCTAAATCATGCGCAGTATTTAATTTTTCCAAATTATTACAAAGATGTTCGTATTTTTTAACCGCTGTATTATATTCTTCTGTCTTTAATTTTTTAGATTTTTCCAAATCTTGACGTGCTGCTTCTGCGTTCATCGCTTCAATAGTCGCATTTGCAGAATGAATACCACCATTAAACAATGGAACTTGCAAAGCCAATCCCCAATATGCAGATTGACTTCCAGATTTATCAAACATATGTCCCATATCTGTTCCCATAGAATAAAAAGAATACGAACCGACTGCAGCCAAAGTAGGCAACATTCCAGAACGTTTTGATGAAGCATTAGATTCATACATATTTATTTGTTTTTGGTAAATATCCCATTCTGGGTTAGACTTTAATTCTTTTGCATCTAATTTTTCAAATTCATCTGGAAAAACATCCGTTAAAACAACTTCTTCACTCTCATTTATTCCAGCCATAATTTTTAACATTCTGTATGCAGTATCACGATTAAATTCTGCATCAGACAGATTTATTTCTTTGGACGCAATATCAGATTCTATTTTAATTAAATTGCTACGATTAGCACGACCAGCAGCAGTCAATTTTTTACGTGCACTGCGTGCATTATCTAAATTAGTTTTAGTAATTTTAACTATCTCATCAGTCATTTTTGCAGTCCAATAAAGATTTGCAGCCGCATATTTTACTTCACGCAAAGTCAATTCCTGTGCAGATTTAGACATATCTATTGCGTCATGCAAAGCATCAACTGCATTCCCAATTTTTCCAAAAGTGTATATTGGTTGTGACACACTTATCCCAGCCGAAAAAATATTATCTGGAATATCTGTTATAGGTAATGTTTCGCCCAATATAGCACCAATATCAGATGGAATATTTACCCCAGAAGAACTTGTTGGATGCAATGGGTCTATTAAATTCATATAAGACACAGTTCCATCAATTGTCATCCAACGATTTGCATTCACAGAATCAAGTTGTGCTTTTGCTTTTTTTACATTTGCATCAGCCGTTTTCAAATCATTTGATTCAGCAACTATTTTATCTATCGCATCTTGCAAAGATAAATCCATAGAATATGCACTTGGCACAATCATCAAAGCACATAAAATATAAAATAAAAATTTACGCATTTAATACCTCTATCTTTTTCAAAAGTTCATTTATAGTTTCAACTGTTTTTGCTAATTTCTCAGCATCTTCTTGTGGTAAAACTTTACATAAAGATTCAAGCCCTTGCATAAAATTATCCATAAGTTTTTCTGCCAAAACTTTGCCAGATTTTGTTACTTCATACCAAGTATCTCTGTGGTCATTTTCATCAACAGAACGAATAACCAGTTTATCTTGTTCCAGTTTTTTGAAAATACTGCAAAGATTAGCCGTAGAAATAACTTCGCGATTTGCAAAATCTTTCAATTTAATTTTCCCAGCCAAATAAAGGCGCACCAACACAGACATTTGCTGTCTTGAATTATTAGAATTCGTTTCTAATAATGGCTGTAATCGACTGGACAAACGGCCCATAATACGCATATTTTCTGCCATTAAATTTATCGCTTTTGTATGATTCATAAATACACCTTTGATAATTATTTAGAAAATAAATCATTAAAAATCTTAATGATTATATATTTTCCTAAAACAAAGTCAAGGTATATAATCACAAAAAACATAAATTTTTATTGCAAAGGACAATAAAACATATATAATAATCAAGTCATTATGAAGTTATTGGAGCGTCGTCTAATGGCAGGACAAGAGATTTTGGTTCTCTTTATCATGGTTCGAATCCGTGCGCTCCAACCAAGAACTTTTTCCCAGATTTTCACGGATTTTACAGAACGGTTTAGCCAGAGAAAACAAGCACTTTTTGCCATCTATCAGCGAGTTCGAAAGTATTATTCCCAATATCTCTCTCCTATCACACACTTTCGAACTTTCTATGATTTTCCTTAGATTTCCAACGAATTTTAATATATTTGTTATAGATTCAGCAATATCAACATTGTTTTCCTGATATTTTTCTAGTAAATGCTCGTTTTCTAATATCGTCGTTTCTATTTCTGCAAGTGTTGTTGTATATGTTTTTTTATCCACCAAACCATCCAATAACATCTTTACTAATCTTGAGTTCCTTTCTTTTGCAACAGAGATATTATGTTGAACATCTGTCTTGGTTGCTATTTCTATATTTTTGCTTTTTAAATATGGTTTAATGTTTGATTGAATTTCTTTTATCTCTTCTGGACTTAAATACAACCTATCTACCACATCGTCATAAAGTTGTTGCATTATGTCATTTTGATTTACTGTTTTTTGCGTGCAACTCTTTACCATATGACTACACTTATAATGGATGTATTCTTTCCCGTTTGGTTTTTTATGAATTTCTGGTGTCATCACATGTCCACAACAACCACATCTAAAAACACCAGTAAATGGAAACAATGTATCTTTATATTTTCTTTTTAATACTTTCACAGGAACAATTGGTAAATTTTCTTCATCTTTATTTGGATATTGATTAGATAACAAAATCTGAACGGTATCGAACAAATCTTTATCTATTATTACCGGATGATTGTGTTTATACATCTTATCTTTAACCTTCATCATTCCGTAATAAAATGGTGTTTTTAATATCTGATATATCCCTACCCTTGATAATGCTTTACCTGGTCGCCTTCTATCCCCTCGCGAAGTTAGGTTATGTTCTTTACACCAATCAACCAAACTGTTCGTTGTATGTAAACCTGTTGCATATGCTTCAAACATTTCTTTTATTAAGGGTGCTCTTTCTTCATCCAATACAACATCTGCTTTTCCATCTGAATTTCTAACATTTTTATATCCTAATGGTGCTACACCTTGCCATCTTCCGTGTTCCCAGTTATATTTCATACTTCTTTTTACATTATCAGAAAGATTGCTAACATAACTCTTTGCAGCCAAAACACCAAAATCCCATCTCATATTATCTGATGTATTTGATTCTGATGATATAATCAGATTTTCGCGAACAAAATGTATTTCTATCTTGTTTTGATGGACTAAATCACTTAACTCAATCGATTCCCTAAAGCTTCTTTGAATTCTATCAATACAATCAGCAACAATTATAACTTTTGTTTTTTGTTGCTTTACGAAACTTAACATTTCTGTAAACTTCTTTCTATCACCCCTTGTTGAACTTTCTGTAATTGAATATTCTTTAATTACTGAAAACAACTGTCTTTTACAATAC
>JAGHTM010000122.1 GCA_018065345.1 Candidatus Enterousia merdequi
ATTAGTGTAAAATTGTGCAGATTTGTCCCCATAGTTCAGTAGGATAGAACAAATCCCTCCTAAGGATTAGATGCAGATTCGAATTCTGCTGGGGACGCCAAAGCATAAATAAAAAAGGAATAAAAATGAAAAACAAAGCAGTTAAAATAGGAATTATCGCGTCATTATTACCACATTTATTTTGTTGTGTTTTGCCGATAGTAATTTCAGTTGTTGGTTTGTTCGCACCAGAAATTGCACATACATCTTTTATTCCAGAATGGATAGAACCATGGCTGTTTGTATTTTCTGCTTTGATGTTGGGGTTGTCTTGGGTTTTAACGTTGCAAAGTTGTCCGTGTTCTGAACATCGCCATGGTGAAAAATCACATAAAACACAAAAAATTATTTTATCGGTAATAACAGTAATTTTTGTTGTAAGTATTATTTTGCATGTGTTAGCACATGGACATTAATTTCATATTATTAGGGTGATGTGAGTAGGTTTTGGATATTATAATCTGCTTGTTGTATCCGTGTCATTATTTCTGTTTCAAAAAATGTTGATACTTCTTGGATTTCTGTTCCTTCTGGAATATTGTCTGGTGTGTAAAAGCAGTTTACGTCGTTGCTGCTATCTGTTATATCTGTTATATATGTGTAAGTTCCAGTGTCGTCTTCAAATTTATTCTGATAACAATGTGCAATTGTTTTTATCTTAAAAGATCCGGGAATTATTCCCCCTTCTGATGTTGTTGATATATCTACTGTGGATGCGTCAACCTTTCCATCGTTAGGACATTTAAGGCAAGTATATTTTCCAAATGTTGTTTCTGGACTGCATATCCATCCAATTATAGCATCAAAGTTGTCGTCTTGCTCGTCAAAAAATTCTCGTAAACATTCTGCGAAATTTTTACCATTGTCCTTGCAGTTTTGGTAATAGTCGGTTGATGGGTTCTCTTTTGTAGGAATCTGAACGGGTTTCAATGTATTTGCCCCAATGATGTAATTGCCGCACTGATGTAGGTAAGAACCCGCTGGACATAATGTTTGTGTTTTGTTTTTGCTTTGGTCTCCTTGTGTGAACAGTGTGCATTTTTTCTTCACACCAGTGGAAACACATCTTCCGTCATTTGAGGTTCTGGTTAGCATATTTGTTCTATCATAATCTTCGTTAGAATATATATTTGTACCGAAACTTCCAATATTTGTCACCGGTCTTGTAGCCATTATTGAAGGATCCACAGCTGTTGCGTCGTTATAAAAATTACATACGAACGCCAAAGCAACACAGAATATTTTTAATAAAATTTTATTAGTTTTATTCATATCCTTACCTTAAACAACATATTATATTTTTTAGTTTTTATTGGCAAGAGAAAAAATAAAAAGTGCTTGCTTTTATTCTTACAATTTTTCTATAATTTGATTGCTAAAAATAAATAGTGAAAGGAGTTAAAACAATGAAATTATCAAAATTATTATTATCTTTTATTGCTGGAATTAGTTTTGTGGGTGGTGTAAATGCTGCTGATATTACGATTTTTTATGCACCAACATGTCCGCATTGTCATCATGCCCGTGATTTTATCAGCAATAATTTGATATATGAATATGACAATTTGAAAGTTAAAGAAGTCAACGTCACAAATGCTGATAATCGTCAAGCATTTGTTGATGCTTTATTCAAATGTGGTTATCAAAAAGGTGGCGTTCCTGTTTTGGTTATTGGTGAAAAATGTTTCCAAGGTTATGCAGACTCAATGCAACAAAATTTGCGTGATGCCATAGAAGCAGATTTAACCCAAGAACAAAAAAATGCTGCGGTTGCTAACAAAGCAGCATTGGAATCAAATCGTGACGCATTTGTCGCTTCGCATAGCGATAGAAAAAATGCGATATCTGAAAAAGATAATCAAAAAAAAAATAACCAGTAAATCACACAGCAACACAAATATCATTTTAATTGGATTTATAATAATTCTGTTATTTGGTTTTTGTGCTGTGGTGTTAAGAAAACAAAAATAGGTCGAACCTATGTTAGATTTAACAATTTTGGATTACATTTATGTCTTTATTATAATTGCTTCCACAGTATGGGCAACAGTCCGTGGTGGTGTATATGAAACTATTGCGACTTTGTCTTGGGTCATTGCTGCGATTTCTGCGCGTTTTGTATCGCCTTTCTTGGACCATGTTTTACAGGGTTGGTTTAATTTGACAGATTCCACAGTTGGAACATTGGTTGCGGCATACTTTGTTGTATTCTTTGTTATTTTAATGGTGGTTGGGTTTATAAATCAAAAACTGCGCGAACGTATTCAAAACAGTTTTTTATCTGTCACAGATAAAACTTTGGGTGTAGTATTTGGCATTGTGCGCAGTTGTGTTTTGATGGGCTTTATATATTGGGGTGTTTTATGGTATTATTCTGATGTTCCAACAGGATTACCAGCATGGGTTGTAAATGCCAGAACAAGAACAGTAATGCAATTGACGGCTGTTAAAATGGACGATTGGTTTTTCTTTGGAAATAGTAAATTGTTGAAAAACGATTTAGAACAAGACAGAAAACAGCATAATAATTTAATAAACCCAATGGTAGAAGCCAAGGTTGTTGAAAACGAAGAAGAACAAGATACTGGATATAAAGCATCTGAACGTGCTGCGCTGGAAAACCAGTTGTTGCAAATAGAATCTGTCGCAGATGCAATCCAAGCAGAAGAAGAAAGCCAAGAATAAAATTACATTAAAATATTTGGTACTTGATTTTAATATTACAAACAATATAAGATAAGACCAGTTCTGATATTTTCAGAACTAGGTTGCATTACCGTAATCCAGTTGTGGGTGTAGGTCGATGTCTCTTCCCCTTCGTGGGTGTTCAACAACGACAACGACAATGCTGACAATTGCGCGAACAACTGTGCTAACAACTGCGCCAACAACGTTCAGAACAACTCCGACTTCCGGTCGGCCGTGTTCGGGGTGTCTGGCTCCTTATGGGACAAAGTTTTGCCAACCTGTGGGACAAAGTGTAATAAACACTTTTCAGATGTGAAAAAGTCATCTGGTTTAATATGCCTTTGGAACATTAGGCGGGGTGATGTAACCTGTGAAAACATGAAAGATTGTTTTCATTAAATACAAAACACAGGGGACATCTGGACTGGTAGGAAATGAATAATTTCTGAAGGCCCTGGATGTCCAATAGAAAAAAATTCATGTCATAATTTGCAAATGCTCCCGATTCGTGATATAATAGGAATATAAAACAAAACAAAAGGAAGGGAGAATATGAAAAAAATATTTCTAACAAGTGCATTAGCAATAAGTATGATTGTGCCAGCAATGGCAGAAACAACAGCACCAGATATCGCAGCAGGTGCAGAAAGTGCAACATGCGATAGCGGAACATTAAATACAACAGATGGCACAAGTACATTATCAGCGCAATGGACAGCGAATGAAATCACATTAAAGTTTTATGGCTATAATAATGAACAGTTTGCAACCAATACATGTATATACGACGGTGGTATAACATTACCAAGTGGCGCACCAACAAGAACTGGATATAAC
>JAGHTM010000046.1 GCA_018065345.1 Candidatus Enterousia merdequi
TTATTGGGGCATTCATCATTATCTACAACCCAATTATATACAAAAGTAAATATGGCAGAAATAATGGACGCGTATAAACGCGCCCATCCACTTGCCCAAAATGATGATTAAAAAAATTACATAAAACTTTTCTTACCACGCAGAACAAAACCATCCACCCCCTCTTACCCTGTACCCCTTTTCCACTAAAAGAGATAGCTATAAAAAAACACCGTCAGATGACGGTGTTTAATTTATAATAATTTTTATTATTTTTTCCAGAAAGCAAAACCACGTTTTTCTTTGTGTTCTTCACGAGACTTTCTTTCTTCACGTGCGCGACGATGTTCTGCACGACGTTCTTGGAATCTTCTTGCAGATTCTTCATCTCTTTGAATCAATTTCAAAGTTGTCACAGATAATTTTCCATTACGAACTTCTTCATCAAATTCAACAATATCATTTTCATTCAAAAAACGAATATCTGCTGCTTTTAATGCAGATGAATGAACAAATACATCATCTGTATTTCCATCTTCATTTGGTGTGTCTGGACTGATAAATCCAAAACATTTTTTACCGTTGTACCATTTAACCTTTCCTTGACGCATAATCGTATCCTTTGTCATGCTTGTTATAGTTGTTGTAAAAATCCTTCAACAACCTTTAGTATATTTTATATTATTTTTTTAATAAAACGCAAGCAAATAAAAATGGGGATATATTCCCCACTTTTTTTATTTTTTATAATACCGTTGTAATTCCTTCATTATAAAATGAAAGTATTTTCCAGCCATTGTATCTGTCGGAACTGTCCAATTAGAATAAGAATAAGGCATTGCAGAAACCAATATAAACTTTGCCATCCAACGGAATATTCGTGCTTCTTGATCTTTAGTCAATTTTACAGGTGCATTTTCTACATAAAACACTTCGTTTTTAACAGCATTATCTACTTTTTCCATAATAGTATCTGTTATTTTTTGTGGATAATATACAGTTGCTATTTTTGGAAAGCCTTCAAACAACATATCTTCATCACCAACGCTGTATAAAATATTCCAACCTATTCTATCAAACAAATCTTCAACACAATCACGTATCATATTGTTATATTTTTTGATACCTTCGATATGTAATATTTCTATTTGTTTTTCTAATCTTTCTGTTGCTTGTTTATCTGTATTTTTTCTTGCGATTTCGTAAGCAGAATGTGTTTGATTTTCAAATTCAAAAAATGTACGAACTTGGCATATAATTTCCATTGGAATAACTTGTCCGTTTTTACCAATATTCAAAACCAATTTAGCATCACGATAACCATGTGAATTTGTTATATCAAAAAACTTATCACGCACAGCAATAATTTTATCAGGCCACATTTGACATATACGTTCTATGAATGTGCGCGCTTGTGGAACCAAGTCAAACAAACATTTAATGCGCCAAACATCTTCTAATCTTGCATAAGGTGTTTTTATTTTATCCAAAGCACGAACTATATCAGCAGATAGTTTTTCATGTCCACAACCAATAATTGACAGAACTACACTTGAAGCGTCTGTTATGTATGATTTGCTGAATATTTCATATATTTTATCGGATATTTCTTGGGCAAATTCAATGTTTTCTGTCTTTTCAATTACATCATGCGCAGATTTAACAACATCTTTTATATAATCATTATAATATTTGCCAGTTATTTTTTCCAAAGATCTGGAAATGCTTTTTTGCGCGCCAACAATTACAGTGACAATAGAAGATACAGCCAAATCTATTTGATGCCCCTTGGTTGCCACGAAAAACTGATTACGCATTGGGTCAGCATCAAGACGGTGATTTACTAAATATGGTTCTAATGGATTTATGTCTGAAATTGTTATTGGTGTGCTTATTTCATCGTCTGTAGCATAATCATAAGCATGCACAGCCGCTTTTGGTGCACCAAAACATTTTCCAATACACATAAATACTTCACGAAACCAATCCATAGAATTGGTATAAAGATTTATTAAATATTTATGTGTTGCGATATCTATACGTCCAGATTTTAATGCATTATCTATTGTTGCAAGATTTTCTTCATCATGCAGTTTAGTTAAAACATTTACATCTTGGACTTTCTTGCCAGACATAATCAACCTTTATTTCATAAT
>JAGHTM010000043.1 GCA_018065345.1 Candidatus Enterousia merdequi
CCGTTTTCAATTTGGCCAGTTGTGGTATCTATATCTGTTGCAATAGTTGTTGGGTTGGTTTCTGGTGTAATGCCTGCAATCAAGGCTGCAAAATTAAATCCGATAGACAGTTTAAGATACGAATAAAAAAACCGGCATTATGCCGGTTTTTATAAAAATATTATTTTTAGCGAACACGTTTGTTGTATGCAAGTTTCCATGCAAGACCTGCATTAAAACATTTGTGTTCAAATAAATTACCGCCAACAAAGACCATAATATTTTTCTTTTCTATACCGGCTTGAATATATATGTAATTACAATATTTAATCCCAGTTATAATATAAGAAATATTATTTTTGTCTGTATAACGTCCTGTTATATATGCGTTCCAATCGATGTAATTTGCAAAATCCATTTTTCCGCCAAATAATACACCAAACTTTTCGTTATATACACCAAGATTAGCCAATACATTTTTTCTGTAGCCTAATTCTGTAGCCAATGTTCCAGAAACATTAACATTTTTATTTGTTTTTGTATTAAAAGATACTTTGCCCCAAAAATCCGCTTTGACCACATTTGGAGATAAATAAAAAGAAGAATCTGCTTTTTCTATAACACCGGCTTCAAAAGAAAAACCGTTTTTGGTAAAAAAGAAATTTAATTTATCGCTTAAATTACCAACGTTTGAACAATAATCATTATCTAAACATAAATTAAGATTTTGTACAGGCCCATACAAAACAAAGTTTTCTGTATAAGTTCTTCCTGCTTCTAATCCAAATGCAGAACCATTGTTATTTGTTTTGCCAATTTTTACAGTCGCATTAGTCAAATCTGCATTGAATAACGATTTGTTGCTTAAAGATAAATCTGCTTTTACTTTTGCTTCACCAAACCATTGATTTTTTTCAAATCCCGTAGCGAACCCAAGTTCTGCTTTGTCTTTTACTTCTAATTGTTTTCCAGCCATTTGTGCACCAAGTAAATTAGCTGCTTCAATATCAAAATATGCTGTTTTTTGTTTTTCTTGATTTGCAAGTGTATCTATTGGTTCTGAAACGACAGTTGTTTTAATAGAATCAGAAGAATTGTTGTCATTTTGTTTTGTGTTATTACGTGCAGAAGCCACACCAGGGAACATAGCACAAGTCAAAGCCAATCCGGTCAATCCGTGTTTTGCTTTTGTTTTTAACATATGTGTATTCATTATTTTTCTCTTTTTGTTTATGTGTTATTTTGTTTTTTGTTTTAATAGTTGTTGTTGATATGCTATTTGTGTTTGAATATCTTGTTGTTTTGTTTGATATGTAAACAAAGAATCTTCAATTGCTTTGATATCAATAATTGTTTTTATGATAGACTGTATTTGATTGATATCTTTATCGATGTCTTCGGACAAATGTTTTCTTTTAAGATTTCTTAACATATAAGAACTTTGGTGAACAACAGGATTTGTATTTATATCTTCTTGAAATGAAATATTATTTGTTATATCACGTGTGTAATAATATGAATCTAATTCAAAAAACAAAGAATCTATAAGGTCTATGGCTTTTGCAGTTTCTCTGTATGTGCATAAAAGTCTTTTATAATTTTGTTTGTCTTGTATTTGACTTTCGTGTTCTTTTAATACAGCAATATAGTCTTCTGTGGATATTTTATTTTCCTTTTGTTCAAAAACGGATTTGCATACTTCATTTCTTTTCAAAAGATTTCTGATAATATTATTGTTATTACAAAAAGGTTTAGCCATATTTTTAATATCTTGTCGCAATAAAATGCTGACATCAAATAGATGATTTTGCAAAGAGTTCAGATTGTCAAAAACAAATTGAACATCGTTGTAATAAGGATGTTTCTTTTTGAAAGATTGTAATTCAGAAGAATATAATATGGTTTGTGCGTTATAAATAGAATCAAGGTTTTGTAAACTATCAATTGTATTTTTGATGTTTTTTATGCCAGATTCTGTTTTTTGTGTCTTATGAGGTTGTTGTTTATAACACCCTAACAAGCATAAACAGGACATAAGTGTTAAAAATAATGCTTTCTTATTTGTTTTGATTTTTTTCATAATAAAACCTTTAATTGTTGTTATAATATAACAAAAAAAATATTTGTCAATATTTTTGTTTGGCAATGTAATATTATGGTAAATGGCAGAATATTTTTTATAAAAGTATTTTTTTATAACGTTTTTTGTGGTATAATATACCTGTCAGCAAGAATTTTGCTGATGGGACTCAAAACCCTTACAGTAAGTGTCTGGAACAGACAGAAAATCTCCAACCCATGGTTGGAGGGACGCGATATAATTAAATAAGCGCGCAATTTCTTACTGAATTGTTTTGAGCCTCCAACCGCCT
>JAGHTM010000113.1 GCA_018065345.1 Candidatus Enterousia merdequi
TGTATGTAAATGCAGAATCTTTGAACCGTGGTTCGCGTTCGTATATATCAACAAATGGCTGTAATAATGTTTCAAACCATTTGCGATTTTTACATAAACACGCGTTGCGAACATCTGCAACCATTTGTCCGTGAACACCATATGAATAATTGTCTGCAATTTCATCGTCTGGGATAACCATACAACGAACAGTTGTTGCAAAATAATTCACATCGTCTTTCAAAAATTTATATATTGTTGTTTCGCTAAATTTTTCTTGTTGCATTTTATAAACCATTCCAGATGTGCAACAACTTTGTGATGCGTTCATCAACATTTTATATCTTTGTAATAATGGCGCCATAGACGAATCGTTTGCTGTTATATTGTAATCAGAATATATTGCATACAACATATCATCAACCAATACAGGATTGATGTGTGGCGCACGTGGTTCGACTATTGTTTTATATGATGGCTTTTTATGCCATATCGCACATTCTTGTGCAGATTCAAAAGGACAATTATAATCGTATTCGCATGATGTGTATTGTGTTGTATCAACCCATTTGATAACAGGTTCTTGAATTTCAAGGATTTCAAAATCTTGTTCAACAGAAGTTGTTTCTAAATCACAATCGTCATCAATACATTCAGATGCGTAAACACAATTTGCATTTAACGCAATAGCAATCATTGCTAAAAAAGATATTTTACTTTTCATCATAGGTGTAATTTTATCACAAAAAAGCATCTTTTAAAACAAATTTTTTTATTGTGTTGATATGGGCTTTTCATTTATAATGTGAATATATTCTTAAACAATGTAAAGGATACGATTATGAAAAAAATTTCCATTATATCTATATTATCTATTTTTGTTACTCCTGTGATTGCAGAAGAAGTAACACCTTTGATTACAGAACAAAACGAATCGGCTGTGGTTGAAGAAGTTGCTCAGCAATTTGAACAACCAGAAATTGTTATGGAAGAACCTTCTAACCCTGAAATTCATTTTCCTCATGGATTACAATTTGGTGTTGGTGTATCTCCTACATCTGGGTTAAATGGTTTTATCGGATATAACAATAAAAAATTTGATTCTTTTTGGGCTAAACGATTCGGGGTGCGTTTCGATTTTGCAACATATTCACCTGTGAAGAAAAAAGTAAATAGCAAAATAAATTCCTTTATTGATGATGAAGGGGTCGAAGTAAGCGATAATCTTAATATCGATAATGTAAGTATAAATGCTAAACATATTGGCGCGTTGGTTGATTTTTATCCTTTCGGTGATACTTGGTTCCTTGGTGGATGGAGATTGTCCGGTGGTTATATGACTGGTAATCTTAATGTTAATGCTGATATTCATGGAACGTTAAATGAAGCTGGAAAAATAGAATTTGAATTAGGAGACAGAAAATATGTTTATGATTCTGATGAAATGATGGGCAAGGCTTCTGCAAAATGGAAATATAGTGGCCCTTATGCTGGAACTGGTTTTGATTTCGGTTTGTTCTGGGGAATAAAAATATATTTGGATGCTGGTGTGGTATTTACTAATAATAACGCAAAGTTTGATTTAAATGTTCCTGTTGAAAACTTAAAGGATATAACAGACGGTGATCCACAAGGTATTACTGGCGATATAAAAGATAAATTTAATGAAGCAAAATCTGAAACTTTGAAGGATATACAAGAAGATTTAGATAAAATAGATTTTTATCCTATTGTCAAACTTGGTTTTATGTATCGTTTCTAAAAAAATCCGCCCTTTTGGGCGGTTTTTTATTGTAAAAACGATTCGTGTTTGATGGTTTTTAGGAATAAAAATATCTCGAATCGGTATTTTTGTTAGAAAAACCGAATCATTTTTTGTCGCTTTTATGAAAAAAAATGAAAAAGTAAAGTTTTTTTATTAGGAAAAAAATGCCGGTTTTCTGGCTTTTTTTAATTTATTCAGTTTTTTTGTAAATTATTTTTGAAAAATCGCTTGACTTTTTTGAAGTTCAAACACATAATAACCGGGCTTTCAAGTTGACGCTAAAAGAATTTAGAAATGTCAACCTCCGAAATTTCGCGATTAAATCGCAACATTGTTAATAAAAGCAGCTCATCAAAAGATTTTTGATTTGTTTCGAAAATCTGTTCAAGAAGAGATATGCAGACAGTTGAATTTGGAATTATCCAAACTTTGACTAAGTCAAATGTGCATATCCTAGACAGGTAGTAGGTTAATATATAACCTCGTTAAAAAACTTGTCTTGCGAATAACTATATATGTAAAGACGAACTGATTAAAGTCAGCTTTGTTTAAATGCACAGGACTTAAATTACAAGTTTTTTTAGAACTTGAGAGTTTGATCCTGGCTCAGAACGAACGCTGGCGGCAGGTCTTAGGCATGCAAGTCGAACGGATGACAGAGAGCTTGCTCTCTGAAGTCAGTGGCGCACGAGTGAGTAACGCGTGGGAAACTGCCCTTCACTGGGGAATAACGTTTGGAAACGAACGCTAATACCGCATACGCCCGCAAGGGGAAAGATTTATCGGTGATGGATGTGCCCGCGTTGGATTAGCCAGTTG
>JAGHTM010000125.1 GCA_018065345.1 Candidatus Enterousia merdequi
GAAAGGTGTATTTTATATTATGCGATTATTAAAAAGTTTTTTTATCGCTTTGATTTGTTGTTTGGGAGCATCGTTTTACAATTCTGCATTTGCTGGTTGTGAAGAAGATAAGATTGACCCAGGAAATTATTGTTTAACATCAAGAATTTATCCATGTCGTGCTGGATGCTGGTGTGAAGGTGCTGCGGATGGTCAACCATATCATGCACTAGATCAAAGTGGTAATGGAATGGCAAACATTTCTGATGGTAATGTGAAAAACTGGTGTTTAAATGGTACATCTTGTGCTTGGTCTGGAAGTGGCACTCAATGTGGTACATCTGATGCTGCAAAAATTTATAAGTGTCCGCTTTCTTATCCTTCCTCTGCTGATAACGCAACAAAGAAAGAAGATTGTTATACAAACGTTGTTTGCTCAGCAGGTTATTATGTTGAGTATGATTCACCGGACTGTAATGTTGATTGTCCCAGAGGAAATTATTGTCCTGGAGGTTCTGTTGAGGCTTACTACCACAGGGCTGCTAATTTAATATCTTGTCCTACTAGCATACCTTCGGGTTATAGTTATATTAATGTTAGTGCAAACCCAAAATGGACAAGAATTGAGGATTGTGAAATAAGAAAGAAAGTTCCAAATTGTGACTCTGGGTATTTACTAAGAAAAGGAAAAACTGGTGGTAGTTGGGGGAGTGTGCAATATGAAAATATAAAATTGAAAAAAGGGTATAAACTTAATATAGATGGTGATAATACAAAATGTGAAGTATGTGGAAGTGGTTATTATAATGATGGTAGTAACAGTCTGTGCAATCAATGTAGTAAACCTTCTTCTCTTTCGTCTTGGAGTACAGGAACTGTTGTATCGGACACTGATCATACAGTAACAACCACAGCATCATCGTGGGAGCAATGTTACATTTATGGAACGCCACAAAATTGTACTTCTGGAACTGTACGAAAATATTATAGTCATTATGAAGGTAGCGGTAAGGTTGCATATAGTGATACAAAATTTGAGATTACAGTTCCATTAGTGCCAAAAACTGGATATTATGTAAATGAAAAAATTGGACAATGTGTAACATGTAAGGGGAATGATTATGTTGATTATTATGTGGACGGCAACCAATGTAAAAAATGTCCGGGTATTCCTTCTGGTGCTGTTTATTATAAAGAAAATAGTAATGCCGTGAATGACGGTATAGAAAACTGTCGTTATGGAATAAATCCAGACCATTGTGAAAAAAAATATGGTGGATATGCTGTAATTTATAAATATAAGGGTAGTGCTTTAACAGGAAAATATGAGTTGGATCCAGAAAAACCTGTGAGTGCAAATGTAAATAGTTATGTTAAAGATGATAAAGTCAGTTGCGCAACTTGTGCGAGTTTTGATAGCAACAAAGCGTTTAGTGATGGTGGAGAAATAGATTCTTCAAAATGTTATAGTTGTGAACCAGGAAGTTGTATAGATAACAATGGTGTTTGTCAAACTTGTTCTGCTGGATTTGCGTGTCCTGCTAATACAACAACAGGTAAAGCACAAAACTGTAAGTATTGTCCTGCCAGCAACTGTGAGATTTCTACATCTTATTATGGTGTTGATGGGTGTGGATTAAGTGGTAATAAATATTCTTATTCAGAAGAAGGTGCTGTAAAATGCAGTAGTTGTGGTAATGGTACAATGCTTGATATATATGATAAAGATAACAATAAAGATGGTCTTTTTGAAAAAGAATGTAGTGGCAATACTACTGATAACCTAAAATCTTGCTACTGTAATGTAAATGGTGAAACATATTATGCGATACTTGATGACATTGTGCAAGCATGTGTTTCAAAACCAAAACAAATATGTATAAATGGTATAAATGCAAATACGTGCTTTTCGTGGCCAGGCCTCAAAAAAATAACAAAAAAATAACAACTGATATTTATTGACTTTTTAATTTTTTTGGTATAAAATCTCCGGGCACGTTGGAAAATGTGCAAATCTGGTGAAAATAATAAACTAAGCCTGATGGAGTATAAAAATGATTGAAAAAAATTGGATGACTTTGATTAAACCTAAAAAGTTATCTATCAAAGTTGATGAAAATAATCCTAGTATTGCAACTTTAATTGCAGAACCTTTGGAAAAAGGTTTTGGTTTAACACTTGGAACTGCTTTGCGTCGCGTATTGTTATCGTCTTTGCAAGGTTGTGCTCCAATTTATGTCAAAATTGATGGTGCTCAACACGAATTTACAAGCTTGGCTGGTGTTCGTGAAGATATCACAGATATCATTTTGAATTTAAAAGGTGTTTATTTCAAAGCATTGACCGAAGGACAACACAAAGCAACATTGAAAGTCAAAGGTCCAGCTGTCGTAACTGCTGGTATGATTGAAACTTCTGGTAATGTAGAAGTTATGAACAAAGATGCTGAAATTTGCACTTTGGATAATGGTGCTTCATTTGATATGGAAATAACTTTGGGTTCTGGACGTGGATATGTTCCTGCATCTGTAAACGCAACAGATTTGCCACTTGGAACAATTCCTGTCGATTCGATTTATTCTCCAATTTTGAACGTTGCTTCTAACGTTTCTCAAACTCGTGTTGGTCAATCAACAGATTTTGATAAATTGGAATTGACTGTTAAAACAAATGGTTCTGTATCTCCAGAAGATGCTATTGCATATGCTGCACGCATTTTGACAGACCAATTAAATGTGTTTATCAATTTTGAAGATCCTACACAACTTAACGTTGCTGGCGATGAAGAAAAAGCAAAAGATGTTTTGCCTTTCGATCCAAAATTGTTGAAACATGTTGATGAATTAGAATTGTCTGTTCGTGCAACAAATTGCTTAAAGAACGATAAAATTAACTGGTTGGGCGAATTGGTTCAAAAGACTGAAAATGATATGTTGAAAACACCTAATTTCGGTCGTAAATCTTTGAACGAAATCAAGGCTCAATTAGAAGCTATGGGATTGTCTTTGGGAATGGATGTTCCTGGATGGCCACCTGAAAATATTTCTGAATTGGCCAAGAAATACGAAGACCCATACAAATAAATTAAATTCTGTGCGGTCTTGTTGTGATTGCTGTTTTTCATGTAGGTCAACTACACTTTAAAACATCAATCACTTCCAATACCGTCATATAATTTAATTTCTTGTTTAGTGCAAGAAAATGTCGAAAAACAAAATATCCACGATTCAGAAAGAAATTTTTGGTTGTGGTGTCTCAAAAATCCCTGTGACAAAAGCAGGGCAGAAAAAACTAAAGGAGTAATCAATGAGACATATGAAAGCAGGTCGCACTTTTAATCGCGATACTAATGCTCGCAAAGCCATGTTTATTGGTTTAGCAAAAAACTTAATTGAAAAAGAACAAATTAAAACAACTTTGCCAAAAGCAAAAGATTTACGCAGTGTAGTCGAAAAATTGATTACTCGTGCTAAAGTTGATACTGTTGCAAATCGTCGTTTGACAGCATCTGAATTGGGTAACAATTCTGAAAAAACAGTTAAAAAATTGTTTGCTGTATTAGGACCAAGATATGAAAAACGTCCTGGTGGATACACACGCGTTTTGAAAGCTGGTTTCCGTTATGGTGATGCTGCACCAATGGCTATCATAGAATTGGTTGATCGCGACGAAAATGCAAAAAAAGTTGCTACAAAAACTGTTGCTGCATCAAAAGCAGAACCAACAGCAAAAGACGAAAAAGTTGCTGCACCAAAAGCAACAAAAACAACAAAAGCAACAAAAGTTGCTACTGAAAAGAAAGCGGCTGCACCAAAAGCAAAAGCTGGCGCAAAAACTGTTGCTGTTAAACGTCGTGCAACTGGTAAATAATTTTTATCACGATATAACAAGCACCACCAATTTGGTGGTGTTTTTTTTTATAAAAACGCTTGTTTTAATTTGTGTTTCATGATAGAATACGCACAAAGGAATAGGAGTTTTTTATGCGTAAAAATATATTTTTGTCGGTAATATTGTCTTTGTGTGTGGCTAATTTTGGGGCTTTCGCTGCAAATCAACGTGGAAATGCACGGGCAACAAATAATGCAAATGCAACCCAACAACAATCTTCTGGTGCGCCGGTTGCTGCACGTGCTGCTGCCAGAAATACGGTAAAAAATTCTGGTGTTTCAACTGCTAAACCTGCTGCAACTTCTGCTGCTGCACCTGTATCTGCTCGTGCTGCGAATCGTCAACAAGTTGTTTCAAATAATGCTGGCAAGAAAACTGCTGCTGCGCCAGCTGCTGCACCAAAAGCAAACGGTGCACGTGCGGCTGCTACACAAAAAGTTATAAATAATGGAACAAAAGTTGCAACAGCAACAACAAATACTGTTGTTTCTCAAGAATGTCAAGATGCGTTCTTTGGATGTATGGATTCTTTTTGTATGTTGGATAATGCGTCTGGTGGACGTTGCACATGTAGTGATAGAAATGAAGATTTGAAAAAGGTTATGGACGATATCGCTTTGTTAGATGAACAAAGTTACGCTATGGCCACAGAAGGTGTAGAACGTATTAAAATGGGTGAAAATGCAGACGATATTATCGCACGTGCAAAAAGTGCTGGGGATAAAGCGGCTGGCAAGGCGGAAAAAACCGATGATAAAACAAAAGTACGTTCTTTGGATTTGAATGCGTGGAATTCTGGTATATTTAGTGAAGATGATGATATATTTGATGGTTTGGATATGAGTGTTGATTCTTCTGCTGTATCAAGTGCTTTGAGTAAATCTGGTGATGCTTTGTATGTAAGTTCTGCTAAAATGTGTCTTGGACAAATGCCTACACAATGTAGTGGTTCGGTTCAAATGTTGCAAAATATTTATGCACAAAAAATTAAATCAGATTGTATGGCTTTTGAAAACAGTTTGAAACAACAAAAAATTGCAAGTACACAAAAATTACAAACTGCAGAAAAAGCACTTCGTGATGCAGCATTAGAACAATTCCAATCAGAAAATAAAATGGATTTGGGTGAATGTACAATTGCTTTCAAAGAATGTATGAAAACAACTGCTGGATGTGGTGAAGATTGGACAGGATGTGTTGGTATAACTGCCGCAGAAAATGCGAAAAATAATAACAGTAAACAAACTTCGATAAAAGGTAAATATGCAAATATCACTTTGGGTGCTGCGTCTTTGCAAACATTGACAAATAAAAAAGCATTGTGTGAATCTGTGACAAAACAATGTGTTAATGAAAGCGATCGTGTTTGGGAAACTTTCTTGGCAGAAGTTGCACCAGAAATTAAAACAGCAGAATTATTGGCAGAAGATAAATTAAGAACCAATTGTTTAACAGATGTTGCAGACTGTTTTAAAGATGCGTGTGGTGCAAAATTTGATCCAGAACAAGATGGTAATGATTTTGATTTGTGTTTATC
>JAGHTM010000007.1 GCA_018065345.1 Candidatus Enterousia merdequi
ATCGGGTTTAATTTATTCTTCCAGATTTTAAGTGTTATATTCAAATTGATATTCATAATTATATTTATGCCTTTGATGATTGGTGCTGCTGCTTTTGAACAAGTTTGGGGCTTAGCAAAAGGTGTTATGAATTCTGCAATCAAAATACTAATAGATTCTGCTGTGAATATATTAAAAATATCTTTGAAAATCACAATTACATATGCTGTTGTATATTTTGCAGCAGATAATTTCTATCCAGGTCCAGAAGATGGTTTTACAAGTATTTTGCCACCATTGCTTAATGATGGGACACAAATAAATACTGACGCAAAAACAATGTCTGTTATGAATGTCTTTTCTACATGCGAACAAGTATCATTGGTCAATAACGAAATAGACAAAGAAAAATTTGTTTCATGCTTTAAAACACAAAGAAATGTGGTAGAAGCAACATATCCAGATGCTTTTGATTTTATGGATGACGGATTTAATTTCTTGTTATTTATGTTTGGAGTATTCTTCTTATACTTCTGGGTCATAGAACCAAAGATTAATGCATTAATAGGTTCTGAAAGCAAAGAATCATTTGATTATGGCAAATGGGTTAAAGACTTTGGTAAAACAGCATATAATGCGCCAGTTAATATATTTATGAAAGTTCGTGACAAAATGAAGGAAGGAAAATAAAAATGCGAATTTGTAAATTCATTTCCAAAATATTGATTTGCATTTTATGTGTATTGTGTCTGCACAGTGCCTCTTTTGCAGCAGATAATGTTCCACATGGTGATATTGGCGAATATGGAAGTTGGGTCACACAAGATAACATGGATAAATTTCACAGTAATTTATCAAATGACATGACATCTTTCCAAAGAAAATTCCAAACAAAATTACACGAAACAAATTTTGTTCCAGTTGAAACGAAACTGGGGCTTGTATTTATGAAAGCATTATCATCTATTGATTATGTTTTACAAATATCTTTGGTTCGATTTACAATCATATTTTTATTTATTATGTATGCTTTTTGGGTCGGACTTGAAGCATATAAAACAATTCGTGAATCTACAGATTATAAACAAGTTTTATACACTATTTTTGAAAAAGGTATTAAAATTGCAATATGGGTTATAATATTAAATTATGGTCCTGCAAAACTATTTACAATTATCATAACGCCTATAATATCTATCGGAACTTATTTATCAGATTTTATTTTAGATGCAGTTGCTCAAACATACAATGTGACAATACCAGATACATGCGCTGCAATTCACAGTTATGTTGATGCAAACAATACTGGCAAACTATTGATAGACGCAAATGCTGCTGCAGATATTATGTGTTTGCCTGGACGCATTTCTGTATATTTTTATCATGCAATCGCATCTGCATGGGAATGGATAGCAAATGGGTTTCCAGCGCACCCAACTGCTGTCATAGTTGGTATAATATGTATAGTATTATTTATAAAATGTATCCTTAAATATGCGTTTATGACTTTAGGTGTCGTTGCTGATTTATTTTTAACGCTTTTAATGTTGCCTTTCACAGCGATTGCCGAATCTGCGCCTACAACATCTGAAAGCAATTATGTTGGACAAATGTTAAACGGGTTCTTAAAGATATTTAATACGCAAAAAATATCAGACATTATATACAAATTCATAAATGCTGCGATTTATTTTGTAAGTTTATCTATAATAATTGCAATATGTGGTGCACTTTTAACAAACATTATATCAATATCATCAAATAACACTTACGGTGTTGGTTCTGCTATGACAACAATATTATGCGGAAGCCTTGTTTTATATCTTGCTGGACAAACAGATGATTTAATCAAAAAAATTGGTGGCAGCATAGACAATTCATTTGGCAAACAATTACAAGGTGATGTAAAAACACTTTGGGGTGGGACTAAAAACTTGGCTGGAAAAATCTATAAAGACTGGATAAAGAAAAAATAGAATTAAAGAAATCTCAAGAAATTATAATGAACATTTTTTATTCCACGTGTCTTAAAAGCAACAGTTAAAATTTCACCATTTACACCAATAACAACACCTGTTCCCATTTCTTTGTGCGAAACCATTTTACCAACAACAGAAGATTTTTTTTCATATCCATTGTTTGTATTTTTTACATACTTGGGTTTTTCATTATTTTCTATATTCGTTTTAACAAAAGTTTTATCTATTTCACCGATAAATCTGGATGGCTTTTGATATAACCTTTGACCGAACACAGTTCGAACCATAGCATTCGTTATAATCGCACGTTTTCTTGCACGAGTAATAGCAACATAAGCCAATCTTCTTTCTTCTTCTAAATCATTATCAGTTTTATTTTCATTTGGGAAAATTCCGTCTTCCCAGCCAGGCAAAAACACAGTATCAAATTCCAAACCTTTTGCTGCGTGTATCGTCATAACAGAAACGACATTTTTATCATCAGATTCACTGTCATTATCATCTGTCATCATCAAAGCAGCATGTTCCAAAAACATTGGCAAAGTATCATATTTAGCAACCACGCTTTTTATCAATTCGCGAATATGTTCTAATCTTTCATTTGCATCAACATCTTTTGATTCGCGCCACATTTTCAAATATCCAGATTTTTCAAGCAACATTTCCACAGCATCTTTTGGTGCCATATTTTTCCAATCAAAATCAAAAGATTCTAAAAATTCATTTGCTGCAACTTCTTGTTTAGCAGACAATTTAACAGTTTTTAATGCGTCCATAAAATGCGCACCTGTTTCACGCAATTTAGCAATTGCGCCATCTCCGAATCCACGTCTTGGTTTTGAAATGATGCGTTCAAAAGAAATATCATCAAACGGATAAACCAATAAACGAATATAAGCAATTGCATCACGTATTTCAGCCCTGTCATAAAACTTAGTCGCACCAATCAATTTATACGGTATTCCATACGCAGTAAGTTCTTCTTCAAAAGTTCGTGATAAAGACCCAGCGCGAATTAAAATAGCAAATGAAGAATAGTTACCATTTGCATTTCGACCAATAGTATCAGAAACATATTTTGCTTCATCCCAATCAGACGGCAAAGTTAAAATATATACAGGTTCGCCATCACCTGTACCAGGCGCTGTGCGTAAATCTTTGCCTAGTCTTCCCATATTATTTTTAATCAGAGAATTTGCAGCGCCAAGTATATTTCCAGTACTTCTGTAATTAGTTTCCAAACGAATTATTTTTGCACCAGTATAAGTTTTTTCGAAATCAAGAATATTTCTTATTTCTGCACCACGCCAAGAATATATAGATTGATCATCATCCCCAACACAGCAAATATTTGGTGATTCTTTATCACGCGTCAGCATTTTTAACAAATTCATTTGCGCAGCATTAGTATCTTGGAATTCATCGACCAGAATATATTGAAATTGTTTTTGATATCTTTGCAAGATTTCATTATTATTTGCAAACATTTTTAATACAAACAAAATAATATCGCCGAAATCAATACCACCAAGTTTTTGTAGTTCTTCGTTATAAGCATTTAATATTTTTCGTTCATAATCTGATAAATTCATTTTTTCAAAATCGAAATCACCACGATCTTTGATATTAGAAATTTTATCAACCCAATCTGACGGATTGTATTCTTTGGTATCCAAACCAAGATTAGTTATAACGCGTTTAAGCACAGATTTCTGGTCATCTTCACCAAATATTAAAAAATCGCGTTGTAAACCAGCCGCCATAAAATTGTATCGTAATATGCGCAAACACATAGAATGGAAAGTTCCCATCCATAAATCGTTACATAAATGAGTGACTTCATTATAACACGCAATACGAAATCGCATTTCATTAGCCGCTTTGTTAGTAAAAGTCAACGCTAATATTTCCCAAGGGCGAGCCAAACCATTATATAAAATATGAGCAATCCGAGATGTCAAAACGCGTGTTTTACCAGTTCCTGCCCCAGATAATACCAGCAAAGGGCCATTGACAGTTGTCACAGCCAACATTTGTTCATCATTCAAATCACGCATATAACTTTCGTTCATTTTTCTCAATTTTCGCTATTGTAATTTATAAAAGTTTTATATACAATCATTTTGTTATAAATAATGGATTCAATATGGCAAGATTGATTTGTTTTGATATAGAAACCACAGGTTTTGAATACATGCGTGGTGACCGTTGTATTGAAATTGGCGCTGTGGAATTGATAGATGGCAAATTGACCGAAAACACATTTCATGAATACATAAATCCCGAAGGCAAAATAATTCCCCCAGAAACATATATGGTTCACAAAATATCAAACGCTTTTTTGGAAGACAAACCAAAGATGTCTGTGGTTGCGCCTAAATTTCTGGAATTTATTGGTGATTCACAAATTGTTGCCCATAACGGCCTTGACTTTGACTTTCCATTTATAAATTATGAATTGGAAAAATTAAATTTGAAACCAATTCCACGTTCACAAATGCTGGATTCCATTGTTATCGCACGCAATCGTGTTTTTGGGCCAAAAAATTACACGCTGGACGCATTAGCAAAATGGTTTGGTGTATCTTTGACTGCACGTGCAGATGCGCATGGTGCGTTAATTGACGCTGAAATTTTGGCACATGTATATAACGAATTGGAAAACAGCGCACCGGCAATCGATATAAATAAATTGAAAGCCGAACAACACGAAGCATTTTTGAAAAC
>JAGHTM010000037.1 GCA_018065345.1 Candidatus Enterousia merdequi
CCCAAGATTTTAACAATATTACCACGTGGAGAATCAGTGATTAAAAGTGTAGCACCTTTTGGTGCATCTTTGATTTGTTCTTTTTGTAATAAAATTACCGAAGCGCGAGTATTTTGCAATACAGATATAGGTAAAATTTTGAAAGCAGCCGAATTACGTTCTGTGGAATAAAACGCCAATTGTCCAGGTTTAGCATCCGCAATAGGAGCAACACCAGAAACAACAGTATTTGCATCACCTTGTAATTTCAAACCGAATTTTTCAGCCAATTCACCAGCAGTAATTTTAATACCACGTGGTCCAAAAATCTTACGTAATAAATCTTTCATATATAAATCCTTAAAAAAAATAATAAACAAATTGATTATAAATACAAACGTATAAAAAGGCAACTTTTATTATTCTTTATTTCTTTTTCCTATTAAAAATAAAAACCGCCGTGATGGCGGTTTTTTTATTATTCAATATCCAAACTTATAGTATCACCATAAGAGCCAAGTTCTTCGCCCCCAAGGTAACATTGGATATGGCTTCCAACTTCTTCCAACCATTTTGCAATGGCTTCGTTTTCTGCTTTTTCATATTTAATATCTAACACTGTTTTTGAAATACCAATACCCAAAGCACCACCAACAGCAGATAATGCAGCACCAGCAATCAAATTCGCATTTCTACGTGATTCACCCTCTTTCATATTTTGTAATTCAGAACATTTACCATCTAACTCTTGCAATTTTGCCGAAGTAACTGCAGCTGTGCTGTCATCACCAGCATAAGATATCGCATCAGAAGCGGCTGATGCCCCAGTCGTTGTTGAAATTACTTCTATCCTTGCAGGTAACGTAACATCTTGACAACCTGTCTTTTGACAAGAGTTACCACTTCTACATGCCGACAATGCATTATTCAAGATTCCTACAAGTGCATCACCCGAACTAGCAGTAACATTTGAACCTTCCATTAAAGATTTAGCCAACGCTAATTGATTTTCACAATTAGTCTTACAACACCCAGTATCAGCTTGCATTCCGGCAATTGCACTTTGTGCATAGACCAAGTTCGTTTGATCAAAACTATACGATGTTGTTCCGGCTGTTGCAGCAGTTGTTGTATATGACGCATTATCATAATAATTTAAAGCTTCGCCATCTTTTGCATAGCCATTATAGATACGAATTGCGCTATTTGCATAGCCAACTGCTTCATTATAATATTGCGCTTTTTGGGCGTTATTACCCGCTCTAGAATATTGGTCTAACGCTTTCTTTGCTTTATTCACTTCTGCAACACATTTATCGCCAGCCTCATGTGCATTCTGAGTAACAGTATAAGAACCTTCTTTATTTGGGTCTAACAAACCACCAAGTGTTCCACCTTTCTTTTGAATTGCATCCATACCAAAGAAGCCACCAATACCACCACCAAGGAACCCTGCAACTGTACTCCATGCCATTATTGCTTTTTCTTTTGCGGAACCTTCACCTGCTTCCTTACGTGCTTTTTCACCGACAACTTTTGTAATTGATTCTAATGTTTTTTGTGAAATCCAAGAACCACAAGTAAATGCATCACCAACTGCAAAATATGCGGTTCCTGCATCACTTGTATCTTTTGCAAGTTCATCTTGAATCATTTTATCATCAGACATTACAGTAATCTTTGCACGACAGAAAGCACCATACAAATCACCTGTTTCGCTGAAATCTTTTGTGGACAAACCTTTTTGTGAATAATTCTTTGGAACCTTGTTACTCTTCAATTTTACCCACATAAATGTTGAACCGTGTTCTTTTGCCCCTTGGATACCACCATTATTATTAGAATAACAAATATTTTGTTCCTTCGTTAATTTTGCATTATATTTTGCTTGAACCTCACGTTCAACATCTGCCAACAATTGTTGGAACAATGTCTTTCCTGCATTTTCTAAAATATATTCATCATATACTTGATAAACCGGTACAGTATATAAACAGCCATCTTCGTCCATCAAACCTATACAATTTTTCTGGCCTTCACCAGGTTTCATAGTAGCACCTTCTTTGCAATTTTCATTAAGTGCTGCATTTTCTGCACTTATAGCACAAGCCATAAGAACATCTTTATTAGGTGTTGTTGTTGAATTAGCGTCTAACCAACCAGAACGAACAGAATCATATTGATCACCATCATCATTTTTTCCCCAACTGTCCGTATCTAAAACATCACGTGCGCTTGAATTAGCAGCAATTTTCAAATGTTCGTCACATACTGGTGAATTTTTGATTGTATTCATACATAAACCAATAACAATGTTATAATCTAAAACACCACCAACTTTGTTCATACTGTTATCAAATTTTGAAGCACCTGTATCATATGTTCCCGCAGTAATATCTGTTCTGCGACGATAACAATTTACATAATCTTTACCACACATAGATTTTACGCAAGACAAAGCAGTTGTTTGACATTGTTTTCTTAAATTTTCAATTGCAGCTTCATTAT
>JAGHTM010000010.1 GCA_018065345.1 Candidatus Enterousia merdequi
TGATAAATTACTTCGTCATAGTCAATTGTGTCGCCCATATCCATAAATTCTGATTCTGGAATAAAGTTAGGATCGTCAGGATAAGCATAATAAGAACTCACAGGGACTTCTGTATAAACAGTGTTAAAATCTTCGGATGTTATAATTTGATTCATGTCATTTGCGTAAGAAACCGCAGAAAACATAGTTACAAGTGCAATAAATAAAATAAATCTTTTCATGGTTTTTAACCTTTCTCTCTTATCTTTATAAACAATGATAGAATATTTTGTTGGGTTATGTCAAAGCAAAAAATATTTTTATTGAAAATAATTGCAACTTTGTTCTATAAATATGATAAGATATATAAAAGAAGGTGAAAAATGGTAGATATTATTATTTCTGGTGAAGGTGGAAAAATACATGCTGTGTATCATAAATCAGAACAAGAAGCAGCGCCACTAGCGGTTGTTTTATCTGGAAATCCACATCAAAAATATCATATGAACGATCGTGTTTCGTATGCAATGTTTCGTGCTTTTATGGATATTGGCTTTTCTGTTGTTCGTTTTAATTATCGTGGGGTCAATGATTCCGAAGGCGCTATTGGAACAACATCTGAAAATATGTTGGACATAGCAACAGTCATAGATTGGATTCAAAATAAAAATGAAGACAGTGATAAAATTTGGCTGGCTGGTCACCAATTAGGCGCTTGGTATGTTCTTCAAGCGATGATGCGTCGCCCAGAGATTTCTGGTTTTGCATTGGTTTCGCCAGATGCGTCTGTATCTGATTTTGGCTTTTTGTCACCTCGTCCAAATCGTGGTTTGTTATTACAGGGTGCTAATGAAGGTGAAGAAGCAACTGCTTTTGGAACTCATTTAACACAGATTCTGAAAAAACAAGCACAAATCAGTTTGGAAACAATTCGTGTTAAAAATGCCGATGCTAATTATCCTTTGCCTGCGGATTTGCGACAAATGTATAATGATTTAAAGGCCTATGTTGGTCGTGAAAATGAAGATAATAAATTGTTATAATTATGAAAGAAGAAAATAAACGTTTTTTAGATCCTAATATTCCAGATGAAATGTCTGCAACGATTCGTCCAAAGACATTGAATGATTTTATTGGTCATGATGAATTAAAACAAAATTTATCTGTTTTTGTTTCTGCTGCTCGTAATCGTGGCGAAGCGATGGATCACGTTTTGTTATATGGGCCTCCAGGACTTGGAAAAACAACTTTGGCACATATCGTAGCAAATGAACTTGGAACAAATTTTCGTGCAACATCTGCGCCTATGCTTACTAAACAAGGTGATTTAGCTGCTATATTGACAGCATTGGAACCAATGGATGTTTTGTTCATAGATGAAATACATCGTTTGCCAACTGTTATTGAAGAAGTTTTGTATTCTGCAATGGAAGATTATAAATTAGATATAATGCTGGGCGAAGGGCCAACCGCAAAATCTGTCCGTATTGACTTACCGCCATTTACATTGGTTGGTGCAACAACAAGGACAGGTTTGTTATCAAATCCTTTGCGTGATAGATTTGGTATAGATTTAAGATTGTCTTTTTACTCTGCTTCTGATTTGGCAAAGATTATTATGCGAAGTGCGAATATACTTGGCACCAAGATAGATGACCAAGGCGCAAGATTATTGGCTGGTTCTTCTCGTGGAACACCGCGTATAGCAAACAGATTATTGAAACGTGCGCGTGATTTTGCTACTGCATTGGGTAAGGATTTCATAGATTTAGATACGATAAAAACAACACTTTATCAGTTGCATATCGACGAAATTGGTTTGGATGAAATAGATCGTGAATATATAAATGTTATAATAAAACATTATGCTGGTGGGCCGGTTGGAATTGAAAATTTGGCTGCTGCATTGTCTGAACCGTCAGACACAATTGAAGATGTTATTGAACCTTATTTAATGCAACTTGGGTTTGTCCAAAGGACGCCACGTGGTCGTGTTATCACAGAAAGTGGCTATAAACATGTTGGACTTGAAAAATAAGGTTTTATTTATGTGTCTTTTTGTGATATGATACACACAATGTTTTAGTTTATAAAAAAGGAGAAAAAATAAATGGAAAACAGTTTTTCTTTATTGTCTTTGTTCAGCGGTAGAGATTTAATGACACTTTTTGTGTCTTTGATTTTGGTTGGGGCAAGTGTTTTGTCTTGGATGGTAATTATTGAAAAGATACGTTTGTGGAATTATGTTAAACACAGCCCTGTGTCTGTAAAACATGGTGATAATCTTGAAACAATCGTTGATAAATTGATAAGACCGTTTGATAAAAATTTATGGTTTTTGTCTATGGTATCTTATGTTGCGCCATTTATCGGTTTGTTTGGGACAGTTTGGGGCGTTATGGATTCTTTCGCATCGATTGGTGTGAATCAATCTGTAAGTATCGGTGTTATTGCCCCTGGTCTTGCTGTTGCGCTTGGAACAACTGCTTTGGGGTTGATTGCTGCTGTCCCTGCTGCTATTGCATATAATGTGTTTTCTAAGAAATCAGACGATTTGTATGACCGTTTAGATGAACAAGTCAAAGAATTAAAACATAAATAAAAAATATAGGATATTTCTTATGTCAAGAAGACGTTCGAATGCTGGCGATGGAAATATGTCATTGACACCAATGATAGATATTATGACAACATTGCTAGCTGTGTTTATGGTCACGACTCCAATGATGACATCTGGCATAGATATTGAATTACCGCGTGCTGGCACTTCGACTATGACTGGTAACGACCATGCGATTCAAATAAGTGTTGATGCGCGTGGAAATTATTATTTATTGGAACAAAAATTATCGCGTGAGGAAATTGTAAAACGCGCAATCGCAATGCGCGGTGAAAATCCAAATCTGGCAATTACTTTAAGTGGCGATACACATGCTGATTATGGTGCAGTAATGTCAATGATGGGAAGTTTGAAAAGTGTTGGTTTTCAACGTGTAGGATTACGTACACAATTGGATAATAAATAATGAAAGCAAAGACGCGTTTTCAAAGTGAAAATTTTTTAATGTCTGTGTTTGGGCATTTGGTTTTAATTGCTTTGATGATGGTGTCTTTTTCTTTGGTTGTTGACAGGGCTAAATTAGTGACGCCAAATCGTATTCAAATTATAGAAATTGATTTGAAAAATGTTAAAATAACTGGCGACGAAACAAAACTTTATAACACTGTAAAACCAGAAGAAAAGCAAGACGCAAAAAACGAAGAAAACACCAGTAAAAAAGAAATTGCTTCGGAAAAGAAAATCGACATAAAACAACCGACTATGGTTGAAGACGAAAGTAAAAAATCAAAAAAAGACCAATCGTCAAAAAAAGACGAAACCAAGGCTGAAGATAAACCATTACCACGTAAAAAAACAACTGTTCGTGTGAATCGCGAAGTATTATCTTTGGACAGAACTATGACAGTATCTGTTATTGATGCTTTGCGTGTCGCGTTGACACGTTGTTGGAACATAGATACTAATCGTTCTGGATTGGAAGATATACGCCTTACTGCACATATAAAATTTTTACCAACAGGTGTAGTGGACAGATTGTGGTTTGATTCTGAAAGTCGTGCACAATCAGACCCAGATTTTGCGTATGTTTTAGATACTGCAAAAAGTGCGATAAAAACATGTTCGCCATTTTCTATGTTGCCACGCAAAGAATATGAAAAATGGAAAAATACATCTGTGACATTTTATCCAACAAGTGGTAAAGTTATGTAAATAAAAAAATCGCAATACTGCGATTTTTTTTGTTTCAGGTATTCATTAAGCCGGATTCTGTCCAATTTCATTGCTGAAATCGTAAGCATAATTAATCTGCGAACTATGTTGCCATAATTCGTCAAGCCCCCTACCCGATTCCTTATAACGACAGGGACTGTCTTGGAATCCTTTTTGGAGTTGCTGCGCATAGAGATTGCCCGTTTCACCGTAATTTAATACGCTCGTCTCTGCTGCTCTAATCGTTGGGTTGCCCCACGTGGTTGTTAACCACTATGCTGTCCCTTTTGCAGTCCGGACTTTCCTCTGAATCGTGTTCATACAAGAAAACTTGCGTCCAATTCAGCTATGCTTTTTCGTACCTGACGTTTGGTAATATAGCATTTGTTTTGATATTTTCAATATTTTTGTAA